>JAQCJI010000112.1 GCA_027593175.1 Bacteroidota bacterium
GAATTCTCTATGCGCTTTTAGAATATACCAAAGGTAATATCGAGGGTTTTGCCTCCTTGCAAAATGCGGAGATGACGCTTCTTCTATTTACCGGATTAACAGTTACCGGTGGTTTCTTATCTGGAATCAGTACCTTACGATCGGTTAACAAATACTTAAACATGTCTTTGGATGAACTTTATTAACTTATGAGCAATACTTCATTCCCTTTTTCTAAGAAAAATTACCGTTTCCTATTTCTAGGTTTGGGATTGATTGTGTTAGGCTTTGTCATCATGGGTCTAGACGCTACACCCCACGGCAACGGATTTATGGGACTTACTTTGGGACCTATAATCACTCTTTCTGGTTTTATCCTAGAGTTTTATGCCATTTTTGCAAAATCTCCAAAGTCTTAATTTAACACTTTCTCAGCTAAGGCCATTCCTTAACCATGCAGCAAGAAGCTTACGGAGAAGTTTTTCTGATCAACAAACCTTTAGAATGGACTTCCTTTGATGTGGTTAAAAAAGTCAGAAATGCCTTACGCATCAAAAAGGTAGGACATGCAGGTACCCTTGATCCCCTTGCTACTGGTCTCCTTATTGTTTGCACAGGCAAAATGACAAAGCAAATTGAGCTTTATATGGGGCAGGAAAAGGAATATATTGGCACATTTGTTCTCGGCGCAACGACGGAATCATTTGACCTTGAAAAACCGGTAATCCCAGTAGCAGATCCTTCCTCCATTACCTTGGAACAAGTTCATGCAGCTATACAGCAACTCAAAGGAACCATCTTACAAATTCCACCCATGCATTCCGCAATTAAAGTTGATGGCAAACGGGTGTATGCCTCTGCCCGATTAGGAATCGAAGTGAAAATGAATCCAAGGCAGGTAGAAGTTCGAGAATTTGAACTAACTCGATTTGAAAATGCGGAGCTAAACTTTCGCATAAGTTGTTCAAAAGGAACCTATATACGGAGCATAGCTAGAGATTTGGGGGAATTATTAGGTGTTGGCGCTTACCTAAAATCTTTGTGCAGAACCCGTATTGGCACCTATTCACTTAATGATGCGTATGAGGTCTCCCTCCTAGTAGAAGAAATTAAATTTAGGCACAATGAAAATCTACCAAGGGCTAACTGATTTTCATCCCCCAAAAAATCCGGTGGTTACCTCAGGAACCTTTGATGGCGTGCATGTGGGTCATCAAAAAATTCTGAATAGACTTCAAGAACTTGCCCAAAGCAAGGGAGGGGAAACCGTGCTGCTCACCTATTGGCCACACCCTAGATTAGTTTTGCAGCCAAAAAATAACTCCCTCCGGATCCTATCCACTTTTTCAGAAAAAATTAGTCTTCTAAATGCAATGGGGATTGATCATTTAATCATTCTTCCATTCACGAAGGAATTTTCTCAAATGAGTTCTGAAGAATTTATCGAAAAAATTTTGGTAGACAAAATTCAAACAAAAACATTAGTTATTGGCTATGACCATAGGTTTGGCAAGAATAGAGAAGGAAGCTTTGAGTACCTCCAGGCCCATAGCCATCTTTTTGGATTTAAAATAGAGGAGATATCTAGACAAGATGTAGACGATCTTGGAGTATCTAGTACCAAAATAAGAAATGCCCTAGTTAAAGGCGATATCAAAACTGCCAACAAATACCTAGGTAGATCTTATAGGATCAGTGGTCTAGTGGTGAAAGGTCAACAAATTGGGCGATCTATAGGATTTCCAACAGCAAATATTCAAGTAGAAGACCAGTATAAGCTTCTTCCTAAAGATGGTGCATATGCGGTCCATGTAGAAGTCAATGGCCTTCTGTACAAGGCGATGTTAAATATTGGTGATCGACCTACTGTCGAAGGGGATAAAAAGACCATTGAAGCACATCTAATTAATTTTCAGGGAGATTTATACGGGCAAGTGCTTACGATTTATTTCGAAGCATTTTTAAGAGAAGAAAAAAGATTTGATAGTTTGGATGCCCTCAAAAGCCAGTTGATGGGAGACCGAGAACAAGCTATCTTTATTCTTTAAACCCAAATGCAATGATTGATAAAACCGTTAAAAGTGCTGAAGATGCAGTAGCGGATATTCAGGATGGGGTCACCTTAATGATGGGAGGCTTCGGACTGAGCGGAATTCCTGAAAACTGTATTGCTGCCTTACTCAAAAAGCAAATTCGAAATTTGACCATTGTTTCCAATAATGCAGGTGTAGATGATTTTGGCATTGGACTTTTCCTCAAACAGGGGATGGTCAAAAAAATGATCTCAAGCTATGTTGGAGAAAACGAAGAGTTTGAGCGTCAGCTACTACAAGGTGAATTGGAAGTTGAACTTATTCCGCAGGGCACCTTAGCTGAGCGTATCCGGGCTGGAGGGGCTGGAATTCCTGCTTTCTTTACTCCAGCTGGTGTGGGTACAGAGGTAGCTGAAGGTAAAGAAATAAGAGAATTCAATGGGAAGCTTTATCTGCTGGAACATGCCTTACATGCTGATTTTGCCTTAGTCAAAGCCTGGAAAGGAGATACAGCTGGAAATCTAATTTTTAAGGGTACGGCACGAAATTTTAACCCCATGATGGCTGCAGCAGGAAAAATTACGATTGCTGAAGTTGAAGAATTGGTTCCAGTGGGTTCCTTAGATCCAAATTTAATTCATACACCTGGAATTTATATTCAGCGGATCTTTCAAGGAGATCGGTATGAAAAACGAATTGAACAGCGGACAGTATCTGTTTAATTTCAAACCCATCAACTGATTTTTTTCCTCAATCGAAAACTTTCAATGCCATGTTAACCAAAGAACAAATAGCCAAGCGGATTGCCCAAGAAGTGGAAAATGGGCAATACATCAATCTTGGAATAGGAATTCCTACCCTGGTGGCAAATTATATTCCAGCACATCTAGAGGTAGTGCTTCAATCTGAGAATGGGCTTTTGGGCGTTGGCCCCTTCCCCAAGGAGACTGAGGTAGATCCTGACTTGATCAATGCAGGTAAACAAACCATTACCATGCTTCCTGATTCAGCAATTTTTGATTCCGCACAATCCTTTGCTATGATCCGAGGCGGCCATGTCCACTTAACTATACTCGGTGCTATGGAAGTATCGGAGAAGGGGGATATTGCCAACTGGAAGATTCCAGGAAAAATGGTAAAGGGCATGGGTGGAGCAATGGATTTAGTTGCTTCCGCCAAAAATATTATCGTAGCCATGCAACATTGCTCCAAAGATGGTCAGTCCAAGTTATTGCCCACTTGCTCCCTCCCACTTACGGGGATTCGATGTGTAAAAAAAATAGTCACGGACCTAGCTGTTTTAGAAATAGCTCCGAACGGAGGATTCATTCTCAAAGAAAGAGCACCGCAGGTTTCTGTTGCCGAGATAAAATCCAAAACAGCGGGTAAACTGATTGTATTGGGCGAAGTTCCAGAAATGCAATTCAATTAAATCATCCCAACTTTAGATTAGAAGTTAATTAAGCGTACCTCATGAAAAAATCAGAAATCAAATTTCAAATTGAATTAGATGGTGCAAATCTCCCTAAAACCATCCATTGGGATGCTTCTGACAAGGAAGAAAAAGGGGAAGAAGCAACTAAAAGCATTAGTTTAAATATTTGGGACAATGTAAATCATTCTACTCTCCGAATTGACTTATGGACAGATGAGATGTCCGTTGTGGAGATGAAAAGGTTTTACATCGATATCTTAGGGGGTATGGCGCAAACCATTTTAAACAGCACGGGCGATGAGTACATTTCAGAAGAAATCAAAGAGCTCTGTGATCGATTAGTAAAGCATGTGAATGAAGAAAACAAAAAAAGTCTGTAATAGCCTATTTTAAATATTATATACGCTGTT
>JAQCJI010000038.1 GCA_027593175.1 Bacteroidota bacterium
CACTCAAAATATTTAAACCTATAAACCACTGATAATCAATTAAATAACTAAGTTTTAGATAAACTGATTTTGTGGATAATTTTAGGTAACTCTTTCAAAATAAGGAGTTTAAATTTGATAAAAGCGGATAAACTGAAAATCAAAATTTTATTCTAATTTTCCTTTTACTCCTCCTTTTGCTTTTGTAATTTTTTACGGTAAGCGTTGAAGATTTTTGCTTTGGATACAAAACCAAGATACTGGTTATTCTCCACTACGGGAAGATTCCAGGCTCCGGATTTTTCAAACTTTTCCATAGCTGATTGCATATTTTCAGTAGAGAATAGTATTTCTGGAGGACTATGCATGAGCTGTCGGACAAGTACATTTTTTTGTTTTTCTACATCAAACATGATGTGTCGAATATCATCCAAAGTCACGATTCCTTGTAGAGCTTTAGTGGAATCTAGTACTGGGAAAATATTTCGTTTGGAAAGTTTGACTAATTCGATTAAATCAGTTAACTGCGCATCTGGGTGGATCGGCAACAGATCTTTTTCGATCACTTGTGCAATGGAAATGTTATCTAAAAGTTCTTCATCCTTCGTCTCTGGCAAGTATTTTCCTTGGTCTTTCAATTGTAAGGTATAGACGCTTTGTTTTTGAAAGGAGGTTTTGGTGATAAAGGAGATTGCTGACACAAACATGAGGGGCACAAATAATTCATAACCCCCCGTGATTTCAGCGATTAAGAAGATTGCCGATAACGGGGCATGTTGGACACCTGCCATCACGCCACACATAGCAGCCAATGCAAAATGCGCTAGGGGGAGTTCGATGTGAAAACCCAATAGGTTTTTGGAATAGGCAAAAGCAAATCCGGTGATGCCTCCCACAAATAAAGATGGTGCAAAAATGCCTCCACTTCCCCCAGCGCCAATGGTAATGGCAGAGGCAATGGGTTTAATCAAAACGATCCCCAAAAGAAATAGAAGTACAGTTTTTGAATCTTCTAGCGTGGAAAAGAAAGGACTCTTTTCTAAGATTTTAGTAGAGTTTCCATCAATCAACAAATTGAGGGTATCGTATCCCTCCCCATAAATCGGAGGAAGAAGAAAGACCATAAATCCTAAAACGGCTCCGCCATAGGTAATGCGCATCCAAGGATTGCCCAAGGCCGCCATCAATCTTTCTGTAGCCAATACGGTCTTGCTGAAGTAAAGCGAAACTAGCCCAGAGATTATACCTAGTAGCAAGTAATATGGCATGTGAGCCGCCTGGAAACTATCTTTTAAATTGAAATTGAAAAGTGAGTCTTCTCCAATCAAGAGCATCGAAGTCAGGGAACCGGTGACCGATGCAAGGAGTAAAGGGATAAAACTTGCGGTACTGATCTCCATCAGAATTACCTCTCTTGCAAAAATAACTGCACCAATCGGCGCCCCGAAAATCGCCGAAATGGCCCCTGCTGCCCCACATCCGATCAGTAAGGTTCTTTTTTTGGCACTGAGGTGCATTATGGAGCCCACATTGGACCCAATCGCCGATCCGGTCATGACCATGGGCGCTTCCAATCCCACCGATCCCCCAAAGCCTACAGTCAGTGAAGAGGTAAGAACTCTGCTGAACATTTGAACTCGTGGAATCAAACTGTATTTTTTTGAAATGGTAAACAATACATCTGGAATACCATGGCCTCCCATGTCTTTCAACACATATTTTCCCAACAGAAAGGCAGCAGAAATTCCTATCAAGGGATAGATAATGTACATGAAGTTGGCATAGGAAGGATAAAAGTCCTCCGTCAAAAAGGATTGAATGGTATGTACGCCTGTTTTGAGGGCTACTGCGGCCAATCCAGAAAATACCCCAATAAACCCACTCAAAATCAGAATGAAGGTCTGATTGCTCATGTGCCTGAGTCGAAAGATAAGTAGGCGGGTAACGAGGGCTGTTTTTCCCACTAGCGTAATCGGGTTTAGTTTAGGCTAATTAAGTTTATTGTTTTTCAAGTAGGTTTTTATCCAAGGCGAGCAAGGATTTTAAGATCAACTTGACTGTGGCTTTGTAAAATTCGGGATGGATTCCCGCAAAGGAATCACTTGGCCTATGGTAATCCACATGGTCCTCTACTCCAAAATACAAGTTAGGCACTTTCTTTTCAAAAAAAGCACCATGATCTGAAGACCTAGTCCAATCGTCCGCTCCTGTACCTGGGATATCGTGGCCAAAGCGAAGGGTTGAACCTGTTTCGCTTGGAATTTTTTCTAAAATAGTTTTGAAATGGGGATAGTAAGAGGTGCCTGAAACATAGACCTCCTTCGCTTCACTTCGGGAAAGCATGTCCATATTCACATTAAGTAAGATCTGCTCTAGGGGATAGGGAAAATCTTTTACCAAAGCGCGAGCTCCTTGGAGGCCCATCTCCTCTGCATCCAGGGCTGCAAATAACATCCCATGCTTGGGGCGATTTTTTGAAAAATATTCTGCTAAAACTAACAAGGCAGCAGTACCCGATGCATTATCATCTGCACCATTGTAAATCGAATCTCCTGCTGAACTGGGCTTTCCCATGCCTACATGATCGTAATGGGCAGTTATGACGATCAATTTTTTGGAAGATTGTCCAGGAATAAAAACCACAATGTTGGCTGCACCTACCAGCATTTTTTTTGTCCTTCGATCTTCAAAGGAAAAATTTTGAATAAAATCTGGATAAAGTGGTTTTACCAAGTCCAAGGAGGCAAGTTCTTTCAAGATGTACTTTTGGGCCAAAGTGCTACCCTTACTTAAGGGTCTCCTCCCTTCAAGTGCATCCGAGGATAAGTACTCCAAGTGCCCGAGGAGTTTGCTGCCATCAATTTCTTGGGCATTCAATCCCGTAAAGGAGGCGAGAACTAAAATTATTGTACCTAATTTGCGGGAAAGGATGTGCATCGAATAGGGAACTACGGGAAGTACTTCTGTAAAAATACAATCCTTAGGTTCAATCCCTCAGAAATTTTATGAAATATATCCCCTCACTGCTTTTTTTCCTTTTTTTGACTACCCTCGCCCAAGGGCAAGGGATTATGCCGACTACTTTTTATGAAGGCAAATCTATAGTTTTGGTATCTAACGATCCTAGTGCTAAGCCAGCGTTCACTTGGCAGGCATTGGCGGACAGCATTCATCCCTATTTGGTGCGAGCTGGGGGAGATCCAATAGGCTATTCCGAACTCGAGCAAGTGGCCTTATCCACAGTCCTACAGGCGGAGTATGCCAAGGCTTTTTTACAGCGACAAATCCAAAATGTGGTATTGATCACCCGACAAAAAGAGCAAGTAAGCATTCAGGTAGGTAAATTTTCTGAGGATGGGAAAATCATTGAAAATACCAGCCTTTTTGGTATTTCTGGAAAGGATTGGAAAACTGCCTCCCAGGAATTTGCGGCCTATGGAAGTGCCGTTCCTACCAAAAATTTGCTAGTCCCCGACCTGGCAGAATTTCCTGCCCTAGGACCTCAGTCACCTTCTGCCAATTCTCAAAAGTTCATTTCCAGAAATCCAATTAATCTTGACGTCTTTCGTCTGGGGATACCACTTGAAGGAACTTCCGCCATCAATGGTCCGATCAACACCTTCCGATATGAGGTCTATGGGAAATCCCCTGAAACCCTACTAGCCGAGCAAAGTGCTCAACAAGTGGGGCTTGAAGAAATATTATCAAGTAAGTATCCATATGAGGTAGCTTGGTTAGTGGAAACGAAGACCAACCAAGAGCTTCTGGAAGAGCGAATACAATTTGTACTCGTCAAAGTAGAAGGAAGGCAAGCGGATTTGATGAAAAGTATGGGTCTTGAGCCGATTATAGGAGAAGATGGGGCTAAAACAGTGGTTAAATATTACATCCGATTTTTAGTTCGAGAGGAGCTTTACCTCGGGCCACAGTGGGATGCCCACCCGGATTGGAAGGTTTCCCTAAATCAATTCTTAGATAACCTGAAAAAATAACTATGCTAATAGTTCCCTTTTCATAGGACTATAAGTATATTTTAAAAGTAGGTAAACATCCTAGCCAGCAGGATACAAGGATTCATTTAGAAAAGGGATCAGTGCCAGCACCATGGCTTGTTGGTAATAGGCTTCCCGTGTGACGAGGCCATGAGTAAGTAGCCCTACTGAGCCTCCTTGTTGTTTGGAGTTTTGCGCTTGAAATACTAAATCATCGGCATGTCCCAATTCTATGCCTTCTCGAATTAGTGCGACTACTTGAGGGGGTAAGTAAAAAGTCCCTGTCTTGGATTGGCTGCTCTTGCCTGAACGGTGTAGGAGGTAGATCCAGGCAAAGGCATACATGCCCTGAGAGTCTTCGTCCACGCCTCCTTCTATGCCTACCCAATAGTCCGCTTCGGGAACCAGGATTTTGGCATGGGTAGCTCGATTATGAGCCCCAAGGAGAGTTTCTTTTTCGGATCGTGGCTGTGCGGCTATGTCAGAGGACGCATCTACACCCGTTACAGTAAAGCTCTTTCCAAAAGCTTGTGTAAAGGCATCCCGCGTGCATGCCATTTTTACGGGGTTTTTACTCCCGACGACGACGAGGGGAGAAGCACTTCTATTTTCTTGCTCCTTGGTCAAATTTTTAGGCCATGTTGGTAAATACCTGGTTGACATCGTCGTCCTCTTCCAGGCGATCGATAAGCTTGTTGATTAGCTCTTCCTGCTCCTCGATCAACTCGGTGAGTGTGGTTGGAAAGCGTTGGAAATCAGCAGAAATTACCTCGATGTTTCGGTCTTCCAATGCTTTTTGCATCAATCCAAAATCCTCGAATTCGGTGTAAGCAAAAATTTCCCCTTCGTTCTCTGCAATTTCAGTTAGCCCAAAATCAATCAATTCCAATTCGAGCTCCTCAAGGTCGTAAGCCGCTTTAGCAAATCGGAATACTGCCTTGCGCTCAAACATAAAACTCACCGATCCAGACGTTCCCAAAGAGCCCCCTGCCTTGGCAAAGTAGGATCGCAGATTGGCTACGGTTCGGTTGGTATTGTCTGTGGAGGTTTCTACGATAAAGGGTACTCCAAAAGGCCCATATCCCTCGTATACGATCTCTTCATAGTCTTTTTCATCCTTGTTGGAAGCGCGCTTGATGGCTCCTTCAATGCGGTCCTTGGGCATTTGGGCACCTTTGGCATTTTGGATGATAGTCCGAAGCTTGGCATTACTTGTAGGGTCTGGACCTCCTGCCTTTACGGCCATCACAATTTCCTTTCCTAGACGGGTAAATACTTTGGACATTTTGTCCCAACGCTTGAATTTTCGCTCTTTTCTGAATTCAAATGCTCTTCCCATGGATTTGCTGTTTGTAGGAAGCAAAAATAGCAATTTCTTTTGGCCGATGAAGGGCATTTTTTAGCAGCAATTGAAACCTCTCGGCAATTATGTTCAGCGGAGCGGGCACAAAAGATGACCGATCGGATGGCGGAAGAGCTCAAACTCACGGAACAACAGAAAAACAACTTACTGAGGGGGTGCTTGAAAATGCCAAAAGGCAAGAGGGCGCTCTTAAATAAGAGCCACAATTGTGGCTCTTATCTTTTGTTAACTATATTTTAAGCTTGTTCTCGCTGCTCCTCCACCTCAAAATAGGAGGCGTCTTTTTGGGGCAAGGTGGAATTCCCCATCAAATAGGTGTCCACCTTCACTGCAGCCTCTCTTCCTTCGGAGATGGCCCAAACCACCAAAGATTGTCCTCTTCGCATGTCTCCTGCAAGAAATACTTTTGGATTTGAACTTGCATACTGCTTGGATTTTGGGAGCTGATTTTCTAAAAGATCAACCCCAAAGCTGCTTAATAGATCTGTTTGTCCAGGACCAACATATCCGATGGCAAGAAAGGCTAAATCACAGGGGAGTAACCTTTCGGTACCTTCCAAGACTTCATAAGTCATGCGGCCTCCGGCATCTTTCCAAGTAATATCTACTAGTATCATCCCGGTCAATTCTCCCTTTTCGTTTCCCACAAATTTTTTAGTAAGCACGGAGAATATCCGCTCTGCACCCTCCTCATGCGAACTGGAAGTCTGCAAGGTCATGGGCCATTCAGGCCAAGGATTGGCAGTTGTCCGCTTGATGGGGGGCTTGGGAAGTAATTCCAGCTGGGTAACTTGAGTAGCTCCATGCCTCCTAGAGGTACCAATGCAGTCGCTGCCAGTATCTCCACCCCCAATTACAAGTACATTTTTACCGGCTGCAGTTAGTTGATTTTTTTTCGTCTCACCTCCGATGACTTGATTTTGCTGCGCAAGGAACTCCATAGCAAAATGTACTCCCTTAAGTGAACTTCCGGGAATGTTTAGCGCTCGGGGTTGTTGGGCGCCAATACACAGAACAACTGCATCGAAATTCTTCAGTACTTCTTCAGCCGGCAAGGTTATCCCTATTTCCGTTTGGGTAATAAAGTGAATTCCTTCTTCTTCCATCAAGGCAATTCTCCGATCTATCACCCACTTTTCCAGCTTAAAATCTGGTATTCCATAGCGAAGTAGCCCACCTACTTTGGCATTTTTTTCAAAAATGCTTACCTCATGCCCTGCCTGATTGAGTTGATCTGCAGCAGCAAGACCAGCCGGTCCGGAACCAACTACTGCCACGCGCTTTCCCGTACGCTTTTTTGGCGGGGAGGGGGTGATCAAACCGAGTTTATAGGCAGTTTCAACGATATTTTTTTCAATCAACTCGATGGTTACCGGATCCTTGTTGATTCCTAGCACGCAGCTCGCTTCACAGGGGGCAGGACAAATTCTGCCTGTAAACTCTGGAAAGTTATTCGTGCTCTTTAGGATGCGAATGGCTTGAAGCCAATTTTTCTGATAAACCGCTTCATTGAACTCAGGAATTACATTTCCGAGGGGGCAGCCGTGGTGGCAAAAAGGAACCCCACAATCCATGCAGCGTGCTGCCTGTTGATGAAGCTGCTTTTCCGAGAATGGGGTATAGATTTCTTGGTAATCCCCCAGTCGAGTCTGTGGATCTCGGCTTGCAGGAGCCTCTCGGTTGTACTTAATAAATCCGTCTTTAGTACTCATATTAAACTAATGTTCTTTCCTGTTGCAGTAATTTTTTTGCCATTATTGTTTTGTAATCTCTCGGAATGACCTTGGCAAACTTGGTTTTAGTGAGTTCCCAATTTTCTAAATACTGTTGTGCTAAGGCACTTCGCGTAAATGCCACATGTCTCTTGAGATAGCTGTAAAGCGTTTCAAAATCTGATTCATCCAAGGGATCCACATCCACTAATTCAGGGTTGATTTCGGCTTGGTATTCGTGAAGGATGTAAGCGACTCCTCCGCTCATACCAGCGGCAAAATTTCTTCCAATTTCGCCAAGATTGACGAGCAAGCCCCCAGTCATGTATTCACATCCGTGGTCACCTATCCCTTCAATTACGGCTTTTACGCCTGAATTCCGAACGCAAAAGCGCTCTCCTCCTTTGCCATTGATAAAAGCTTCTCCTGAAGTGGCGCCATAGAAGGCTACGTTGCCGATCAGAATATTTTCTTCCGCTCGGAATTGGGCATTTCTACTTGGGTAAACAATCAATCTTCCCCCTGAAAGGCCCTTTCCAAAGTAATCGTTGGCCTCTCCTTCTAATTCAAAATTTACGCCTCGGGCAAGAAATCCTCCAAAGGTCTGACCCGCGGATCCGCTGAAAGTTAGGTGTATACTATCTTCGGGAAGACCTACATTTCCGTAGATTTTGGAAATTTCATTCGAAAGCATAGCTCCTACCGAGCGGTCGGTATTTTTGATATCAAAGTGGCCCTGGACTGGGATGGCTTGCTCTAGGGCAGGAGTTGCTTTGGCGATCAACTTTCGGTCTAGCACATCGTCTAAGGAGACCTCTTGGTCGATTTGATTGTAAATTCCCACATGGCTTGGGACTTCTACTTTGTGGAAGATCGGGGACAGGTCTAATTTATCCCATTTCCAGTGTTTGAGATGGGTGCTGGCCTGTAGTACTTGACTTTGGCCCACCATCTCATCGATGGTGCGAAAGCCAAGTGAAGCCATAATTTCACGAAGATCTTGAACTATAAACTTGAAGTAATTGATTACATGATCGGGGTCGCCAGTGAATAATTTTCTCAACTCTGGGTCCTGGGTTGCGATCCCAACAGGGCAGGTATTTAGGTGGCACTTGCGCATCATAATACATCCTTCGGCTACAAGTGCTCCTGTAGCAATACCCCATTCTTCAGCACCCAAAAGCGTGGCAATGGCAAGGTCTCGACCTGTTCGCAGTTGCCCATCTGTTTGAAGCACCACCCGACTTCGCAGATTATTTTTGACTAGGGTTTGGTGTGCCTCGGAGAGTCCAAGTTCCCATGGAAGTCCAGCATGTCGTATGGAGCTCAAGGGGGATGCTCCAGTACCTCCATCTGCACCGGAGATTAAGATTACATCGGCCATGGCCTTGGCTACGCCAGCAGCGACGGTGCCTACTCCTGCCTGGGAAACCAACTTTACATTAATTCGAGCTTTCCGATTTGCATTTTTAAGATCATAGATCAACTGGGCCAAATCCTCAATCGAGTAGATGTCGTGGTGTGGAGGTGGGGAAATTAAGCCCACTCCTGGTGTGGCATGTCTGACACGACCGATCCAGTCGTCCACTTTATGTCCCGGAAGTTGACCTCCTTCTCCAGGCTTTGCGCCTTGAGCCATTTTTATTTGAAGCTCCTCCGCATGGGTCAAGTAGTGGGAAGTCACTCCAAAGCGGCCCGATGCCACCTGTTTGATAGCAGATCTTTCCCAGTCTCCGTTTGCCTTTTTTTCATAACGCTGCTCATCCTCTCCTCCTTCACCCGAATTACTTTTGGCACCAATTCGGTTCATAGCAATCGCCAAGGTGCTGTGTGCTTCATGGGAGATGGAGCCGAAGGACATAGCTCCAGTAGCAAAGCGCTTCATAATTTTTTCGGCTGGCTCAACTTCATCAAGGGGAACAGAGATTTGTTTTTTAAATTCAAACAATCCCCTCAGGGTCATCGCATCCTGGCTTTGGTCATTTATTTTACAGGCAAATTTCTGGTACAACCCATAATCACCCATTCGGGTCGATTTTTGGAGAAGGTGAATCGTTTCTGGATTAAAAAGGTGTTTTTCACCTCTTCTTTTCCACTGGTATAGTCCGCCTGTTTCTAGCACGCCTGTATGAGGAAGGTAAGCTGCACGGTGTAGAATCAATACCTCTTCTGCTAGTTCATCGAAGGATATCCCGCTAATTCGGGAGGTAGTGCCCTTGAAACAGCGATCCATTACCTCTGGACCGAGTCCTATGGCCTCAAAAATCTGTGCTCCCTGGTAAGACTGCAAAGTAGAAATTCCCATTTTGGATAAGACCTTCAAGAGACCTTTACCAATCCCTTTTTGGTAGTTGTTCAGGACCATTTTTTCGCTACTTGCCAGAGGGAGCTTTCCTTTTGTGTAGAGATCTAAGAGTGATTCCAAGGCTAAGTAAGGGTTTATGGCAGATACTCCGTAGCCAATCGCTGTTGCGAAGTGGTGTACTTCTCGGATTTCTGCGGATTCAAGGACTAATCCTGCTCGAGTACGAATTTTTTTCTTGATCAGATGCTGATGTACAGCTCCAATGGCTAAAAGCGAAGGGATAGGTGCAAGGGTATCCGTACTATCTCTGTCTGAGAGAATGAGCACATTTTTTCCTTCGATCAAAATTGCGTCTTCGGCTTGTTTGCATAGAAGATCCAAAGCTGCTAAAAGCCTTCCTGGCTGGTGATCAGCAATAAAATGTCCAAATAGGCGTTTCGTTCGGTAGCCTAGATGCTCAAGTCGAGTAATTTTTTCCAAGTCCTCATTCAGCAGGATAGGCTGGGAAATATGTATTTGCTTAGTATGCCGGGGACTTTCTTCCAAAATATTGTGGCCTTCCCCAATTCTAGTGAAGAGGGACATCACCAGCCGTTCTCGAATGGGGTCGATGGGAGGATTGCTCACCTGGGCAAAAAGCTGTTTGAAGTAATTCGAAATGTGCTGACTTTGTTTGGAAAGTACAGCCAGTGGCGTATCTGCACCCATGGAACCAACTGCTTCTTGGCCATCGTTTCCAAGTGGGGTTAGGATAACTTTTAGCTCTTCAGAAGTGTAACCAAAAACAGTTTGGGGTCTATGGATTTCTTCTGTTCGGTAGGGATAATTGAGGTCTTCAGGCTCAGGAACAAGCCTAAGTTTGGTTCGCTGTTCATTGACCCATTGCTCGTAGGGTTGTCGCCTGCAAATTTCACCTTTGACTTCATCATCTAGCAAGACCTTCCCTTTTTCCAAGTCCGCCCAAAGCATACGGCCTGGACTAATTCTTCCTTTTTGTGTGATGGTTGCCTCTCTGATGGGTAGCGCTCCCGCCTCTGAGGAGAGGATTAGGTGTTGGTCTTTTGTAATAAAATAGCGGAGAGGGCGAAGTCCATTTCGATCTAGGGTGGCGCCCACCGATTTGCCGTCAGTAAATAAAAGTGCGGCAGGCCCATCCCAAGGTTCTACGAGTGAAGCATGAAATTTATAGAATGCGGCTCTATTCTTGTCCATTACCTCATTGTCTTGCCATGCTTCCGGCACGAGCATCATCATTGCATGAGGAAGGCTTCTCCCACTAAGGGTGAGCAGTTCTACCATGGCGTCCAAATTGGCTGAGTCGGAATTTAATTTGTTGGTGATTGGCATGAGCTTTGCCAGCTCTTCAGGGGTAAAAAGGGAGGATTTCATCAAGGCCTCCTTGGACTTCATTTTATTTAAGTTGCCGCGTATAGTGTTAATTTCTCCATTGTGAGAAAGGTACCGAAAGGGTTGGGCAAGCCTCCAATTGGGGAAGGTATTAGTGGAAAATCGGGAGTGTATAATGGCGAAAGCGGATGCAATCTTGGAATTTTGGAGATCCTTGAAAAAAGGCAATACCTGATCTGTTCGCAACTGGCCCTTATAAACCACCGTTAAGGAGCTGAAGCTGGCAAAATAGAAGGCTTGATTCACCCCTGGGATCTCTGCATTGATTTTAAAGCTTGCATAATTTCTAAGTACATAGAGTTTCCGTTCTAAGTCAAGTCCTTGGAGCCCTTGCTTATGGCTTACAAATACCTGCTCAATAATGGGCATTACCTCTAGTGCACTTGATCCTGGGATGGTTTCGTCTACGGGAACCTTCCTATAGCCAATCAACACAAAATCCAATTCTTCAATGAGTTGGTTGAGCAATGCCTTTGCCTTAGAGTAGAGTTGTTTATTTGTAGGGAAAAAAGTCATTCCTAAACCAAACTCTCCAGGTGCTGGCAGCTGGATTTCTGTGCGTGACGTTACTTCTTGAAGAAATTGGTGAGGGATTTGTATTGAAATTCCTGCTCCATCTCCTGTTTTGGGATCAGATCCTCTCCCTCCACGATGTTCCATGTTGCTCAACATGTACAAAGCGTTACTGATGGTTTTGTGAGTAGGTTCATTCGTAAGGTCTACTACCGCTCCAATACCGCAGGAGTCGTGCTCAAACTCCTGCCGATATAACCCTTGCTCCATTTTTGTAATTTTTATAAGTTTGAAAGTCAAAAAATACTCATTTTTTTAAAATGAGCATAACATTAAACCTATAATTATGCTAAAATGATTTAAAAAAATCTACTTTATTAAAAATAACGCAAAAGGTTCAAGTTTTTTTTGCGGGTGTTATCAAAAAAATCAGCTTTATTTTTAAATCAAGCCTGATTTTAAAGTAATATTTAAATTTTTGACTAGGGGAAAAGAGGAGAAAGGGATAGTTGTATTTGAACGAAAAAAAATACCTTTTACATCTCGCAAAATTTCCAAAAATTGAGGATTGTATTTGGTGATTTCCCAAATAAAAAAATTAGTCGGTAAATGGAGATCTAATTTCTTTCTCCTCTCCGTTGATCTGGACTTTTACTTTTTTGATTTTTCTGGCGTCTACTGCTAAAATGGTGAATTCAAAATCTTTAAACTTGATTTTAGTGCCATTTTTGGGTAGTTTGGAATTAAGCTCGAGCAGCAGCCCACCTAGAGACTCACTTTCACCCTTGACCTCATCAAAGACTTGCGTATCTAAATCTAATTTTTTACAAAAATCGGTGAGGGAAACTTTACCTTCAAAAATAAAGGTATCCACATCAATCTCCTGAAAAAATAGGGTATTGATATCGTCAAACTCATCGTTGATTTCCCCAATAATTTCTTCAATTAAGTCTTCCAGGGTAACCAAGCCAGAGGTACCCCCATATTCATCCACGACAATAGCCATGTGCACCCGCATTTTTTGAAAATCTTTAAGTAGGGAGTCTGCTTTTTTGTTTTCAGGAACGAAGAAAATTTTTCGGATTAAAGATTTCCACTCGAAGGTTTTATCTTTCTCGATATGAGGAAGTAAGTCTTTGATGTATAGAGTTCCTATAATATGGTCTATGGTCTCTTCGTAAACGGGGATTCTGGAATAGCCACTTTTATTTACCTTATCCATTAATTCATGAAAATCATTTTCTAAATCTAAAGCAGAGATTTCCATACGGCTTTTCATTACTTGCCGTACGGTCAAGGTGCCAAAATTCACGATACCACGAAGAATTTCTTTTTCTTCCTCTGGGGTGTCTTCGGTTGTCAGCTCCAACGCTTGATTCAGTTCATCTACGGAAAGTGAATATCCTTTTTGCTTTACACGCTTTTCGATGATATTACTAAATAAAATCAAAAAAGCAGAGAAGGGCTTAAGCACTTTGGTGGAAAAGGAAAGCGGGACGGCAAATTTGAGCGCAAAACTAGTTTTTGCTTGGTTGGCGTACACTTTAGGCACAATCTCTCCAAAAAAGACGATTGCAAATGTCACTCCAACAGTCTGGATGAGTAGGAAGATTATTCCGGTTGCGTTGGGCCCAAAAAGACTCCATGTGACAAAGGTTGTTAGTGTGACAATGCCGATATTGATTAAGTTATTTAAGATAAGGATGGTGCTAAGCAGAATTTTTGGAGTGGACAACATGCTTGTGATCACTCGGCCTTTTTCTGGATATTTTTGATTGAGATTAGTTAGCTCATCTTTACTCAAAGAAAAAAAGGCCACTTCAGAACCAGATACTAATGCAGATCCTAACAAAAGGATAAGGAGCGCAAGTCCATTAAACAAAAAATAAGAAAATGAATACGAAGAAACCTGGGCTATCAGTAAGTAACTCGGGTAGGGGTCATCCATGGGTTTAGTAAAATAAGTAATCAAAGTTATACAAATCCCCTGAATTAAAGGGGACAGGGGATTTGTATTTCAATCAGAAGGGTAAGTCATCGTCTCCTTCGTCAAGGGATACCATTGGTGCATTAGGTGCTGGGGAAGGATTTGGCATGGAAGTCATTCCAGAATTTGGCGCTGTAGCTGCTGGCATTCCTTCTGGTTTGCCACCAACCATGGTAAAGCTCAAAACGCGGATTTTCATCTTCTTTCGATTTTGACCTTGCTCATCTGTCCATTTGTCAGACTTGATTTTGCCTTCAACATAAATTTGAGAGCCCTTTTTTAAGTATTTTTCAGCGATCTTTGCTTGTTGATCCCATAGCTCTAACTCATGCCATTCGGTTTGCTCGACCCGGTTGCCGTTTCGATCTTGATAAGCTTCAGAAGTTGCAAGGCTTAGGTTGGCCACCACCTTTTCTCCCTCCAAATATTTCACTTCTGGGTCAGCACCCAGATGGCCCAATAAAATGACTTTGTTTACTCCTGCCATAATGTTTTGTTTTTAGTAATTAAAAAGTTTAGAAGATTGAAAGTAATCAAAACTCTCGATCAGTCAAATAGCGAAGAATTAATTTGGGCTTGGGTAAGGCATCGATTTTTCCTACTTCTACCACCTCCAAACCTTTTTTTTGGCACCATTGCTCCAATTCAAGGAGTTTAGCTGGGGCAAGTTCCAGCTCCCAAAAGCAAGCAAGAATTCTTTGGTGTGACAAAAGGTGTCGGTATTTTTTTGGGAATAGCCGAGCTTCCTGATTAAGATCAGCTTGCAAGGGTGCCGAATCCTGATCGAGTAAGGGGAAATCATATAAGCCAGTCCAAATATCTCCTTCCCCTCTTTTTTTCCAAACAAGTTTCCCATCACAACGGATTACGAGGTAGTTTAGGGTTCTGTCCTTGACTTTGGTTTTGTTGACTTTCAAAGGTAAGGAAGCAACGAGGCCTTTTTGGAAGGCAAAGCAAGAGGCAGTGAGTGGACATTCTCCACAAGAAGGGTTTTTGGGAGCACAGCAACGCGAACCAAAATCCATCATGGCTTGATTGAATTCCCCCGGGGAATTTTTAGGGATCAGCTGGTTGGCAAGTGCTTCGAATTCTTTTTTCCCTTTCCCGCTTGAAATGTTAGTTGCAATTCCAAAGTAACGGGCGAGGACCCGGAACACATTGCCATCTACGACGGCTTGGACTTCCCCAAAGGCGAAGCTAGAAATTGCTGCCGCGGTGTAGCTGCCAACGCCTTTCAGTTGGATGAGGGTAGCATAGCGATTTGGGAAATTTCCACCTAGTTCTCTCCATATATATTGCGCGCAGGCATGGAGGTTACGGGCTCGGCTATAATATCCCAAACCTTGCCAAAGACGGAGCACTTCTTTTTCTGGAGCTTCTGCCAGCTCTTTTACGCTGGGATAAGTCTGAACAAAAGCTTGGTAATAGGGCAAGCCTTGAGCAACGCGGGTTTGCTGAAGAATGATTTCAGAGAGCCAAATTTTATAGGGATCTTGGGTTTCTCGCCAAGGTAAATCTCGGGGATTTTCTCGGTACCAAGAAAGGATTGTATTTGAAAAGAATTGGTTTTCAGTTACTTTGCTCTTCATTTGTGATTAATTGCGAGACTACAAACCAAGGTATTTTTTTTGAATATCTTTTTTAATTGCTTTGGTTCTTGTACATTTGCAGTCCCAAAAATACTTGGTTAATAGGTTTTTAAGCGTATTTCGAAATTTCTAAATTTAAAGCACAGTGACTAAAGCAGAAGTAATTACTAAAATTTCCGAAAAGACCGGAATCCAAAAAGACGATGTAACTCAAGCCGTTGAGGCGTTTTTCAAAGTAGTAAAAGACTCCATGGCAGATGGAGAAAATATCTATGTCAGAGGATTTGGAAGTTTCATCAATAAAAAAAGAGCGAAGAAAATTGCGCGTAACATCTCCAAGAATACCGCAATCGTAATAGAAGAGCATTACATTCCTGCATTCAAGCCTTCTAAGGTGTTCGTAGAAAAAATCAAAGGCAGTAAAAAAATCAACTAATCGGCTTCGCAGGTGGCCTGAGATAAAGGCATGAAAAAACTACAGGTTGTTCTCATAGGACTCGGCATAGCTTCAGTAGCAACACTTTATTTTCTTCCAAAAGTGGTGGTAGATAATGAGGCCACGGGAGCAAAAATGGAAGGTGGAGCGGAAGTTTCCACGGTCATTTCCGAATCGCATGAGAATACCCTATCTTCCCAAAATAGAGTTCAAGCAGACCAGCTGATTGATAAGTTGCGTACTGCATCATCGGCGGAGGAGAAAGTAGCGGCAGCTCAGGTGTTGGCTGGGATCTATAAAGAAGAGGGGATATTTGACAGCGCCGCCTACTATTGGACAGAAGCGAGTGGCATGTGGCCTGACAATTTATTTCTTGCGGAGGAGGCGGGTAAAGCAAATTACGACGCGTTTTCCTTTGCCTTGGACAAAAATAAAGTAGAAGTGCTGGCAGAAAAGACCAGAAGTTTCTTAAACAAGGTGTTGGATAAAGATCCCACCCGTCTCGACTTGAAGGCTAAAATAGCGATGACTTACGTGTCTTCAGCCAATCCCATGCAAGGGATTACCCTGTTGCGGGAGATATTGGAACAGGATCCCAAAAATGAAGAGGGCTTGTTCAACATGGGCGTGTTGTCTATGCAATCTGGTCAATATGATCGAGCAATTGGTCGTTTTGAAGAATTGGTGCAAGCCCATCCTCAAAACATACAGGGGCAGTTTTACCTTGGGGTAAGTTATTTTGAGTCGAAGGAGAAAAATAAAGCGAAAGCACAGTTTCAGCTAGTCAAGAAAATGGCTCAAGATCCGATGATCTTGGAGAGTATTCAAGGCTACTTGGACAAGCTATAAAAAATTAAAAACACTTTAAATTGTACAAATATGCCTTGCGGTAAGAAAAGAAAAAGACATAAGATCGCTACGCACAAGCGTAAGAAGAGACTTAGAAAAAACAGACACAAGAAGAAGTAATTTCTTCTTTGTGTGCTAATGGAAGTAAAATACGTTCATTTACACTAGTAAAAAGAAAATTTGAGTACGGAATTGTTAATCGATTCTGCTCAAAATGGTAGTCGAATAGCCTTATTGCAAGACAAGCAGCTGGTTGAACTTCATTCCGAAGGGATGGATAACCAGTTTAAGGTGGGAGACATTTATTTGGGAACGGTCCGTAAGATTGTCAATGGACTCAATGCCGCCTTTATTAACGTCGGCTACGAGAAAGATGGCTTTCTTCATTACCAAGACCTGGGATCAAATATCAATAGCTTGTTGAAGTTTACCAAAATGGTACGCAACAACAACTACAGCAACCACCTCTTGAAGGGCTTTGAAAACGAAGCAGAAATAGAAAAAGTCGGCAAAATCGACAAGATTCTAGCCAAAACCAATCAGGTTTTGGTGCAAGTTATCAAGGAACCCATCTCTACCAAAGGCCCTAGATTATCCTGTGAGCTCTCTCTACCTGGGCGGTACCTCGTGCTAGTACCTTTCTCTGACACGGTGAATGTGTCGAAGAAAATTCGTAGCAATGAAGAGCGCAAAAGGCTGCTCAGACTTATCAATTCAATCAAACCTGCCAATTTCGGGGTAATCATCCGGACAGTGGCTGAAGGTCAGTCCGTGACGGAACTTGATAAAGACCTTCGAAATCTTCTCGCCAATTGGGAAGAGGGAATGAGCAAATTGCTGAAAGCCAAAAGCCGGGACAAAATTATTGGAGAGATGAGTATGGCCTCCTCACTTGTGAGAGATCTGCTCAATGAATCATTCGATGCAATCACCGTAGAAGAAGAGTCTACTTACGATCAGATCCGTTCCTACATCAGGTCTATAGCGCCTGAAAAAGAAAAAATTGTCAAACTTTACAACGGTAAAGTTAAGCTATTTGAAAGTTTTGGAATCGAAAAGCAAATCAAAAGCTTGTTTGGACAGTCCGTAAGCCTACCTCAAGGAGGCTATGTGATTATAGAGCACACCGAAGCCCTCCACGTCATTGACGTCAATAGTGGCAATAAGTCCAACCAAGAAAGTGACCAGGAATCTACAGCGCTTAAAACCAACCTGGTAGCTGCTAATGAAATTGCGAGACAGCTCCGCCTCCGAGATATGGGAGGAATCATCGTGGTCGATTTTATCGACATGAAAAAAGCCGAAAACAAAAAGGCAATTTTTGATGCTATGATGTTGGAGATGAAGTTTGACAGATCCAGACATACCGTGTTGCCCCTAAGTAAATTTGGGCTAATGCAAATTACCCGCCAGCGCGTGCGTCCAGAAGTCAATATTGTGACTAAGGAAACCTGCCCTGCTTGCAACGGTACCGGCAAAATCCAAGCGTCCATCCTGGTCGCCGATAAGTTGGAGAAAGATTTGGAGCACATGGTAACCATTCAAAACGTGGACAAAATCCACATCGGCTTGCACCCGTATCTGCATGCCTACTTTACCACAGGCTTGATTAGCCGACGTGTAAAGTGGTTTTTTAAATATTACAAATGGATAAAACTGATCAAAGATTCTTCCCTACCCGTGACGGAATACAGATTCCTAGATGAATCTGGAGAAGAAATCGAACTTAAAGTAAAAAGCGAGGCTGAGTAAGGCCCGCTTTTTTTTTGCGTTTTGATCTCTATAAAAAGGCAAGCCCCTTGCCTTCTGCCCTTTTACCTAAAATGGCAACTTGTCCTCGTCTGCTGCTTCGTAAAAGGTGTCTACATCTGGTGGGGGACCAACAGGCATACCAGCAGCCCCTTGGCCACGCTCCGCTTTATAAGCCTTCAATTCGGTATACCAACGCCCATTATATTCCCTACTTTCTACATCTATACTAAGAGTGACTTGTTCGCCCACTTTTAATCCAAACTGATCAATCTTATCACCCCAAAGTGACACACATACTTTTTTAGGATATTGACCTCCCGTTTCTACAATATATTCCTGCTTGCGCCAAGCATTTCCACTTTTTGAACTCCCACTAACTTCGGGTAGCTGGGAGATAATTTTTCCGCTTAAATCCATGATTCGTTTTTTTTCTGTGTAAGTCTACGAAGGTAAGCATTGCCTTTTACTTTTTTGATGACTTTGGTGCAGCGATTTTTTGACTTTACTAGTTACTTTATACTTCTATAAATCGTGTTTACGGAGAATATTTTCACTTGGATATAAAAAATATAATACTTCAAAACTGATTTATTGAAGAATAAAAAATAGTAAAAATTATAAATAAGAAATAAAACATTGAATTTGGCGACAATGTTGCATAGTTTGAAATTTTTGGTGTAAATTTAAATCCTTTTTTATTTCAATCGCTTCAAAAAAATCTTTTCACCTTACCCGATACTATGGCCTAGACTTTTACGTTGTTATAAAACCAACTTAAAATGAGTAAGCAATTAGGTCCTGATGACGGAGTGTTAATCACCCTGTATCGTAATGGTAATGAAGCTGCCTTTAATCTCTTAGTAGATCGGTATCAAAGTAAAGTATTTACCACAATTTTCCTCATCGTAAAAGATCAGGATGTAGCAGAAGATCTGTTACAAGATGTATTTGTTAAGGTGCTCTACACCTTGAATTCAGGCAAGTACAAAGAAGAAGGTAAATTTCAGCCTTGGGTGATGCGCATCGCACACAACATGGCTATCGATCATTTTAGAAAGGCAAAAAGATACCCCACCATCCTTTTGGAAGATGGGAGCAATCTGCTCAATTCACTATCCTTTGTGGAAGATTCCTCCGAGGAGCAACGCATCAAAGACGAAACCTTTGCTTGGGTGCGGAATTTGATCGATGAGCTTCCAGAAGCTCAGAAGGAAGTGGTTATCATGCGGCATTACTTAGACATGAGTTTCCAAGAAATCGCCGAACAAACCGGCGTCAGTATCAATACAGCCTTGGGTAGAATGCGCTATGCGCTCAACCATATTCGTAAAAAAATGAAACAAGTAAACAGCGCCTATGATAAAATCATTTACCCCAAATGACCTGATTAGATATATCTATCAGGAAATGTCGGAGGTAGAACAAGAACTCTTAATGCAAGCCTTGCACAGCGATGACGCTTTGATGCAAGAATACATTCAACTGCTGAGCACGGTGGAGTTTTTGGAGCAAGTAAAATTGCAACCTTCCGAAAAAGTAGTGAAAGCCATCAAAAAAATGGCCCAGTCTACGGGACTTCCGCAAGTCTGACCTAAGGTAACCCCCCTATTTTGGCGGGGTTTTCTTTTGCTAGGCTTAGCCCAGCATTTATTCACTGAAGTATTCAGTTAAAAAAGGGTTGTAGTTTAGGTAAACCTGCTGTAGACCGTGGACAGTCGTCCGTTGACCATTTAAAACCACTTCATCAACGTGGCGATCAACTTCTTGACTCGTAACCCGTATGGAGGGCGGAGTAAACTGATGTTATTGAATCCTATCCGCTGCTTCAAAACTCCTTTTTCATTGCTGAATGCTAAAAATCCATACTTGCCATGGGCTTTGCCAATCCCACTGTTATTTACCCCACCAAAAGGGAGTTCGCTGTGAAGGAAATGAAGCACGCAATCGTTGATCACTAGGTTCCCGGAACTGGTCTCCGCCATCACCCGCTTGGCTCTGCCCTCGTCCTTGCCAAAAAAGTACAAGGCCAATGGTTTAGGCTGGGAATGGATCAGTGCAAGGGCGTCGTTGAGGTGACTGTAAGTAAGGATCGGTAGGATAGGTCCGAAGATCTCCTCCTGAAACACGAGCATGTCCTCACGAATATTAGAAATCAAGGTAGGTGCCACATACCGAGTTTCTTCATCCAATTCTCCTCCTGCTTCTACCAGTGCTCCTTTTTGAAGGGAGTCTTCCAATAACTGCCGAATTCGATCAAAATGTTTGGCATTGATCAATCGAGCATAGTCCGGACTCTGCATGATTCCTTTTCCATTCGGATCATAGTAGCGGATCAGCACTTCACGCGCATGTCCGATAAAGATTTCCTTCTTATCTTCAGGTACCAGGATGTAATCGGGCGCAAGGCAGGTTTGCCCGCAGTTGATAAACTTGCCCCAAATCAATTTTTCTGCAGCATCCTTCAAGTCCGCCGAAGCATCTAAAATCATTGGAGACTTGCCTCCCAATTCTAGGGTTACCGAACTCAAATGTTGTGCAGCGGCACGCATCACAATTTTTCCAATCGCCGGGCTTCCGGTAAAGTAGATATGATCAAAAGGCAGGCCCAGAAGTTCTGAAGCCACTTCTTTTTCACCTAGACAAACTGCTACCTCATGGGGAGCGAATAAGTCACTCACCAGATCCTGAACCAACTGTGCCGTGTGTGGAGCATATTCGGAAGGTTTCAAAATGGCAGTACATCCTGCTGCTAGTGCGGAGACCAAAGGTCCAATGACCAGGTTGAAGGGGAAATTCCAAGGAGTAATCAACAATGCTCTCCCTTTTGGCTCAGCCACCACAAAGGCGGATGTCCCAAGCATGGGGAGGGGAGTGGGTTGCGGCTGAGGCCGCATCCAAGCGCTTAAATTTTTGAGACAGTACTTGATTTCAGAGGTGATAGGAAATATTTCATTGAGGTCTACCTCAGGTGCTGGTTTACTGAAATCCATCCAAAGCGCTTCCCGGATGGCTTCTTGATGGGAGTTGATCCAATTCAAGAGTTTGAGCAGTCGTTCCTTTCGCTCCACTAGCGTAGAAGTTCTCCAAGCAATGGACGTGGGCAGCTGGCTAGCAAAAAGTTCAGCGGGTGAAGGGCGAAAGTCGGAGAGCTGCATCATGGCAAGAGAATTAGGGAACTATTTGCTGGTTAAGGTAGCCCAATTGTGAAGAAAAGTTGACGATTAGTCAGGGGAATCCAAACAAAAAAGGATTAAACCGTTTTGGAACTATCCTGAATCAGGAGATTGAGCTGGGTCAGTTCCTTCTCACTGAGTTCTCTCCATTTTCCAACGGCGAAATCAAGTTGAATGTGCATGATTCGAATCCGTTTGAGTTGCGTGACCTGGTAGCCCAAGTGAGCACACATGCGACGAATTTGTCTATTTAATCCTTGAGTGAGGATGATGCGGAATTTAAACTGGTTGATGGCCACCACGGTGCAGGGAGCTGTAACGGTATCCAAGATGGGAACTCCAGCACTCATTTTTTGAACGAAGCTCGGATGGAGGGGCTTGTCTACCGTCACTACATACTCCTTTTCGTGGTTATTTTTTGAGCGCAGGATTTTATTGACCAAATCCCCTTCACTGGTCAACAGGATCAGCCCTTCGCTGTCTTTGTCCAGTCTACCAATTGGGAATATGCGTTCGGGATGGCCTATAAAATCGATGATATTGTCTTTTTCCCCTTGGGTATCCGTGGTGGAAACGATCCCTACAGGCTTGTTGAAGGCAATGTAAACATGCTCCTGCTTGGGCTTTCCGATCAGTTGCCCATCTACCCGAACTTCATCCTGGGAAAAAACCTGAGTGCCTAACTCTGGGATTTTTCCATTGATGGTGATTCGTTTTTGTTCCAAAAGGCCATCTGCAGCTCTTCTGGAGCAATAACCGACTTCGCTTAAGTACTTATTGATCCGAATAGAGGTGGGCTGGCTCATAGCTACGTTCACTACCTAAACCTCTTTGTAGGGGAGGCAAACATGTTTGAAAGTTACAGTTTTTTGGACTAATCCTATTGCGTGGGAGGTGTGGATGCCAGAAGTCGATCGTCCACTAAGGGATCAATTTGAGCCAATAATTTTATTCCTTCTGCCTTTTTTTGGTTAAATGCTTGTAGGTTGGCTTGTGCAATGGGTTCGGAAGGAGGAATGCTTTCTTTTAGCCAATCGACTTGTTTGCCATTTTTCCAAAATCGAAAGCAAAGGTGAGGGCCAGTGGCGAGTCCTGTGCTGCCTACGTATCCTATGATTTGGCCTTGGGAAATACGGGTTCCTTTTTTAATTCCTTTTCCAATTTTTGAAAGGTGGAGGTATTGCGTGGTGTAGGTGGAATTGTGTTTTATTTTCACAAAGTTTCCATTCGCTGAGGTATACCTTGCTTCAATGACAGTACCATCACCTACACTACGGATCTCCGTTCCAGTAGGGGCAGCATAATCGGTGCCTAGGTGAGCCTTTACTCTTTTTTGAACCGGATGAAATCGATTTAAATTATAGCGAGAACTAATGCGGGTATATTTAAGTGGATCGCGAAGGAATGCTTTTTTAAAACTCTTTCCTTCTTGGTCAAAGAAAGTAAGCTGTCCATTTTGTTCAAATGGAATAGCATGCATGGCTACACCTTTGTGGTTGAAGTAAGCAAGGTGGATTCCAGAAAGCGATACGACTTGGTCCTCAATGATATTTTCTTCAAAGATAACTTTAAATACATCTCCTTTTTGAAGGCTTTGAAAGTCCACCGACCATCCGTAAAGGTCTGCGAATTCATCGATTAGCTGGGGAGAAATCCCCTTATCCACCATGGCATTGTAGAGGGAACTCTCAATCTTTCCTCCTACTATTCTTTTCCGGGTTTGGGTAGGTTTCTCAGCTCGATACAAGTAGGCAGAATCCAAGTTGAATACGACAAATTCTGCTGGATTGGGTTCATAGATAAAAAATTGTGCTTTGGAGGAGTTGGGGGCAGTGAGTACGGTATATTTTTTATTTGCAGCAATCCTTCGTACATCAAATACTTCTTTAGATTTTTTGGCCAGCTCATCAATGATTTGGTAAGGAATATTGAAGGGGGACAAGAGGGTAGATAAAG
>JAQCJI010000039.1 GCA_027593175.1 Bacteroidota bacterium
TTACTCCGTCTCGTTCTCCATGGTGTGCATAAAATGCCGCAGGTGTAGCACCCGTAAGTTCGTCCGTAGCTCGGTGGCTCCCTGACTCATCTCAGGCAAAGCAAAAACGAGCACACTGCAGAGAAACAGGCTCAATTTCGCTTGTAGACTAGTTGTAAAATTTTTCTTCATGAATAAAATAGTTTTATTGATTTCCAACAAAATTAGACTCTTAAAAACTAGAATCATTCACTAAAAAATTATGGTTCCATTAACTTACACCCCCCGTCAACTGGCAAATATTAAGTTAAGCGCAAGACTAAATTCAAAGTATGCATCAGTATTTAACCTCAAATTAACATTTAGTTAAAAACTTGAAAATTTAGGTTGCTATAGGTGATTTAAATCATAGTTTATCTCCTTGTAAACCAGCTACCTTGACTGAAAGACTTGGAAAAAAATGATCCAATTTTGAATCCCAGTCTTTCACTATACTAAGGTACACATGCAATCAACTGCCTTTAAAAAAATCGGACTTTGGATGGACCAAAGCCACGCCCTCTTCCTCGGCTACGACAAGGAAGAAGTCAGCCTCCTTGAAGACCTCCCCTCAGCCATTGTATCCCGGTCTAGAATTGACGGAGAGGGAAGTGACAGCACAGACTGGAGTTCATCCCCCGGTCCTGCAAGCAACAACGAGAGAAAAAAGGACAACGTCTACAGCAACCAACTCAATGCCTACTTCCACCAATTGGAAAACAGACTGATGAACAAGGAAGAACTCCTCCTGATGGGGCCCGGCGTGACCAAAACCCATTTTTTTCACCATTTACGGGAAAACAAACACTTCAGTAACCTAAAAATAGAAGTAATCAACGCACACAAAATGAGTGAAAAACAACTCCTAGCTAAGGTGAAGCATAAATTTTCACCCTCGAGTTGAGTTGGTCACAGGCCAATAGATCCCTAGAAAAAATTACCTCGAAACTCCCTTTTTGAATCAGGGAAATTTACTAGGACCTAGTTTAGTGCCCGTTTACATTGAAATTTTTTAAAACAAAATCATCGATTTTAGAACTTCCTCAAAAAAGTACCGTTGGGCTCATAATTACTTCTGAAGCTGTGCTACAGAGGACTCCAAATAGGGCAGCCATTCGGGCGCTTGTCGCTCCGCATAGGATGCCAAAAAATAGGACAAGGAGGGAACAAATGGTTCTGTTCGCAATTGCATGCCCACCTGCTCCAGCGTCTTATCCCCCTTGAGCACATTGCAGCGGTTGCAGGCAGTCACCAAATTAGTCCAGGAGGTTTTGCCTCCCTTGGATCTCGGAATGACGTGGTCGATCGTCAGCTGCTTTACGCTGCCACAATACTGGCACTGGCCTCGGTCCCTGCGAAATAAGTTGGCTCGATTCAGCAGCACTCCTTTGTAAGGAATGTGTTTGTAATGTGCCAGTCGGATTACCGAAGGATAGGCATAGCTACAGGAAACAGTGCGGATTTCGAGCAGCTCATAACTGCTGAGCAGCTGGGCTTTTTCCATCAGCAGCAAGACCATGGCTTTTTGGGCAGGCACTACTGCAATAGGATAATGATCCAAATTCAATACCAACACCCTCTTTTCCATCCCTTAGTTGACAAGTCTATACATCTTTACCTCCACTTCAGTGGGCGTGCTATCCATCAAAAACTCCTCCCAATCTTCCAAATCAGTCTTTTGCATGCGGTGATCCATCCAAAAGACTTGTTCAGCACCCAGATACATGGCATAAAAGGATTGCTTCTCCACAGCGTCCCAAACCAGCATTAAGTCTCCAGGTTCAACTTCCTCAGGACTGATTTGTTTGCCAGGAAGCTTTAATGTAGGCCAAGAATAGCCCCCCATAGCAAAAATCAAGGGGAATACATGGATGGCATCCATCCCAAAAATACTTCTACCTCCCGCCTGAAAAGGAGCATTCAAAAATCGCAAGGCCAAGTCCAACAATTCCTCCCGATTGGCTTTGACCGCATTCGGTCTATAAGTACCCGTAAATCCCAAATGATCCTGCCAGTTGAATAATTCTTGTTCTGAAAAATGGAGCCTGCTGCCCGGCAGTAAGTAGAGGTGTGCTTCCTGGTAGTCTATAGCAGCTATAGGGCTGGTGACCACCTGAAAATCTTGGTTGAGAAAAGTATCGTAGGCTGCAGCAGTGATCTCCTTGATAGACTTTGCCCATACCCATCCGCCAGTAGCGCTGTCCTCGTGGTATACCTTAAACCATTCCCGGTCGGAGGTGAGTCCAGTAAGCAAGTAACACTCCCCAAAAAGGAGTTGGGTGACTAATTCGGAATCTGTTTTGGGACGAAGGTAAACAGGCAGTACGGTCTGCCTCACAATGCCATAGGCATCAATCAAAGGCCATTCTTTGGAGCTCCCTTTTCGCATCTTTTTCCTTTAGGTCCTGCCGTTTGTCGTGATTTTTCTTCCCTCGCGCCAAGGCAATCTCTAGTTTGGCCTGGCCACGATCGTTGATAAATATACGAACAGGAATAATTGCAAGCCCTTTTTCAGCAGACTTAGTTTGGAGTTTGACCAACTCTTTTTTCTGAAGCAATAACTTACGGTCCCGAATCGCCTCGTGGTTGTAGCTGCTCGCCATGCTGTAGGGAGCAATGTGCATCTGACGAATGAAAAGTTCGTCCTCAAAAAATACGCAAAAAGCCTCCGTCAAGGAGACCTTCGCCTCCCGAATGGATTTGATTTCGGTTCCCTTCAGCACCAAGCCCGCCACATAAGTATCCATGAATTCAAACTCAAAATTTGCCTTCTTATTTCGGATGTTGACTGCCTTTTCAAATCTGCTAGACTTGGACATATTAGAATTTCATTTTGGCCAGAGGAACGATGTTGTAGCCGACAAACTCCCCACTGAGGTACTTGTAATGGGCTGCCATAGCAATCATAGCGGCATTGTCAGTGCAGTATTCAAATTCAGGTACATATACCTTCCACCCTTTACGCTGGGCTAATGTCGACAGCGCAGCTCTCAATCCTGAATTGGCGGATACCCCTCCCGCAATCGCAACTTCGGTGACAGCCACCTGCTTCACGGCCTCCTTGAGCTTAATCAGCAGCATCTCTATCAAGGTGTACTGAATACTGGCACACAGATCAGCTCGATTTTTGGTGATAAAGTTTGGATTCTCTGCCAGTCGATCCCGAAGAAAATACAAGACTGCAGTTTTAATTCCGGAGAAGGAATAATTCAAACCTGGCATCCGCGTTACCGGAAAAGTAAAGGCCTTGGGACTACCCTCTTTTGCATAAAGATCAATCAAAGGGCCACCCGGATAAGGAAACCCAAGCAGCTTTGCCATTTTGTCAAAAGCCTCACCCACTGCATCGTCCTGCGTTTCTCCGATCAGCTCCATGTCCAAGTGATCTTTTACCAGCACCAATTGGGTATGACCTCCACTGACAGTCAAACAAATAAATGGAAAACTCGGGCTCGGTTCCTCAATAAAATGGGCCAACACATGTGCCTGCATGTGGTTGATATCGATTAAGGGAATGTCTAGAGCCTTGGCAAAGGCCTTGGCAAAGCTTACCCCTACAAGCAGCGACCCCATTAAGCCAGGGCCACGGGTAACTGCCACAGCAGAAAGCTCCTTTTTAGAAATTCCAGCAGTTGAAAGTGCCTCATGAACCACTGGGATAAGATTTTCCTGGTGCGCTCTTGAAGCTAACTCCGGAACTACGCCTCCATATTTTTCGTGTACCGATTGTGTAGCCACAATATTATTGAGTACTTTGCCATTGACTATAATGGAAGCAGAAGTCTCGTCACAAGAGGACTCAATAGCAAGTATAGAAATATCGGTTGTACCCATTGGAAAATAAGGCCAAAGTTACGGATTTTTTACACAAAGCTTTCCGAGTAGTGAGTTGGTCTGTCTTTTCCATTCTACTCCTACTTCTAGCGGTAGGTCTCTTCCTCCAAGCTCCCCCTATTCAAAACTGGCTTGTCGACAAAGTCACGAGAACCCTAAGTGAAAAGACAAATTTTCGAACGGAAATAGGGACAATCAAACTCAGCTGGTGGGATGCAATCACCTTAGAAAAGGTGCAGGTATTTGACGAGTATGATAGCTTGATGATTGGGGCGGAACAGCTTTACGCCGACTTCTCTATCCTTTCCCTCCTCCCCCCAGTAGATCCACAACTGGACCATATTCGGATAGAAGAAGCACGCATTCACCTGATCAACCCTATCGGGGATTCTACCCTAAACATCAACCGATGGATTTCCGCACTTGGAAAAGCATACGGCAGTACAACCACCAAAACTCCTACCGCACGGTTTTTTATCAATTCACTCGAGCTTCGCCAAACTACCTTTGCCTACACCAACCTCCAAGCCGCTCCCATTACTGAAGGCTGGTATTACAACCGGATGGAATGGACTGAGATCGCAGCCAATGCTGCTGACTTCCGGTTAGACGGACCTAATTTAGGGCTTGAAATTCTCAATTTAAGCGGAAAAGAACGCTACACGGGTCTTCAAATAAACCAACTTGAAACCCTACTCCATTACAGTCCGGAAGCCTTGGAGTTAAAAAATCTGGATCTACGAACGGATAAAAGCCAAATCAAAAACTACCTGCGCCTCGAACCAAAGGGACCTAAAGGCTACAGTGATTTTGTCAACGAGGTACAACTTACGTTGATCTTTGAGGAAACTGTTCTTGATCTTTCCGACATCCGCCGTTTTGCACCTTCCCTGCCTGCCATCGAAGATGCCTTTAATTTGAGTGGTACGCTTACCGGAACAGTATCCGACCTTACAACTGATGAGTTTCTCGTTCGAATGGGAAAGAAAACTGCACTTTTTGGATCATTCTTAATTGAAGGCCTACCCCAACTCGACAGCACTTTCGTCCGGCTAAATCTAAAAAATTCGGTGATCTCCGCTAAAGACCTAAGCCAATACCTCGATTCTAAGGTTCAAAAAGAGCTGAATAAATTCAACACCATCCGTTTTGATGCGGACCTAACCGGAATGCTGCATCTCTTCACCACGAATGGTTCTTTCAAAACCAACATTGGTAATCTAAATGGACGTGTAGATTACGAAAGTAAGGACGAACTCGCTATCATCACCTCCCGCTTGCGAATCCAAAATTTGGACTTGGGAGTGTTGGCTGAAAACCGCAACTTATTTCAAAAGCTTTCCCTAGAAGGAAGGATACAAGCCAAGGGGAAATCATTGGAAACCGCATTGGTTGATCTCAATGCAAGTATCAGTGAAATCGGTATAAATAACTACCGCTACACTGGAATCCAAACAGACGCGATCTATGGGCTCAATTTATTTCGAGGCAACCTATCCATAGACGATCCAAACCTCAAATCACGAGTTAGTGGCTCCCTCAACCTGAAGGAGGGCATTGACTCCGTTAAACTTTTGGTAGACCTTGAAACTGCCTTTTTGGATCGAATCAACCTGACTGAAAAGCCAATATACCTTAGCGGCAAGCTAGATATGGATACCAAAGGAATTACGCTGGATGATGTCCAGGGAATTGCCCGAGTACAGAACCTCAAAGTGAGATACAAAGAACGCTCCCTAAATGTTGGAGATTTTTTCCTTCAGTCTATCTATGCTGGTGGCACTCGCACCCTATCCTTAAGCTCTGACTACTTGGTGATGGCTGCATCAGGGCAGTTTGAGCTTGAGCAAATGAGTAATGACCTCCAAATACTCGGTAAACAATACCTCTCCATCCTACTCAATGAAGCTCCACCCTTGGCAGACTTAAAAGAAAATTTTTCCAAGGGCTATAATTTGGATTTGAATGTCCGTATGCGGGATATCAACCCCTTGATTCAGCTAATTGAACCGGAACTCAGCATTTCCAAAAATACGATCTTGGAAGGGTCTTTTTACCAAACCACAGAAAATACGGTCTTCAACTTTTTTACCTCCTTAGACACGATCACCTACAAAGGCACTACTGCTTTTGATACCAATATTGACTTCAATACCTCTAAAATCATCAATAGCAACGATATTTTGGCTTCTTTTTATATGTATTCCAAAAAACAAACCGTGGGAAAAAACCTAGGGTTTACGAACCTAGGCATAGAAGCAATTTGGGATCAAACCAACTTGGATCTATTGCTGAGCTTGGACCAGGATTCTACACAAAGTAAGGCGAGAATTGAAGCGGAAACTCAATTTTCCAGTGGTGGCACTTTTCTTAAGTTTAAACCATCACTCCTTCGCGTATTGAATCGAGAATGGCAGTTTGACCCAAGCAACCTGATAAGCCTACAAGAAAGTGTTATTTCCTTCTCCAACTTGAGCATCTCAAATGAGGAGCAGTCCCTGGGCCTGAAAGGAAAAATAAGTCCAAATCCAGAGGAAATGCTAGAGCTTGAAATCAAGGGTGTCTCCCTAGACCTGCTCAATACCATCAGCACATTGGATGTGGAAGGGATCGCCAATGGCCGTTTCCAACTGGCTTCCCTCCAAGATCAAGCAGCCATAGCTGGTTCCCTTCATGTTGAAGGCCTAGAAATCAATGATTTTCCAATCGGAGAGGTAGACCTTTCTACAGCCATGAAAGAAGGAGACGTACAGCTCAACCTAGAAAACTACTTCAATGGGCAGAAGAAAATCGCCATTGATGGCACCGTAGATCTGGACACTGAAAACCTAGACATCGATGCCAAACTTACCGAAGCTAACTTGGTGATCTTTGAGCCTTTTCTGTCAAAATACATTTCCAATTTGGGAGGAACTTTATCTGGGAATCTTCAAATTCAAGGCAATCTAGATAAACCAGAACTCCTTGGAAGTGCACGGATGGAACAAGGAAAACTTCGTATCAACTACCTAAATACCTCCTATCAGCTGGACGGCAGCCTGCTTTTCCGTCCTTCACAAGTTAGCTTCAAAGATCTCGCCTTACGGGATAACAATGGCAACCGCGCTACCTTCACCGGCGGCCTCAATCACCAGGGATTTTCTTCCATTTTTTTAGATATCAACTCCCAGCTGACCAATTTCCAGGTCTTGAATAACAGCGCCAAAGACAATGAACTTTTCTATGGAACTGCGTATGTTACTGGCACCCTTGCAATCAAAGGAAGTGCCAGCAACTTGGATATGACAGCGCGAGTGACCTCACAGCCTAATACCCGAATTTCAATTCCACTGACAAGCTCCAAGGAGCAATTTCAGGAAGACTTCATCCAAGTGATCAATGTCCAAGACACCGTACGCATTCGGGCTCTAACGGAGGAGGTCAAGCGATTGGAAATTGAAAATGTACGAATGAATTTTATCCTTGACATCACGCCAGATGCATTTACGGAGATCATCATTGACCCCAGAACCGAAGAAAGTATCCAAGGAAGAGGGAGAGGTACGCTCAACATGAAAGTAGATACCCAAGGTAACTTTTCACTCGCCGGCAACTACGACATCGTGGAAGGGAAGTATAATTTCTCTCTTTACAATGTTGTTAAAAGACAATTTATCCTCCAGCCTGGAGGACGAATCACCTGGTTTGGGGATCCGTACACCGGCATCATGAACCTGAAAGCCTCCTACGAAGAAAATGTATCGCTGCAGCCCCTGCTCAATGCGAATAGTACAGACCAAGAAAATAGCCAAATGCGTCGCCGATTCCCCGTCAAAGTACTAATGGACCTCCAAGGGGAGCTGCTTTCACCCACCTTGAAATTTGGCTTTGACTTCGCTGCCTTCCCTTCCAGTGGAGATATCCAAACCACCATTTCGGCATTCCAAAATCGAGTAGCAGCAGATGAACAGGAGATGAATCGCCAGGTATTTTCCGTCATAGTGGCTCAAAGCCTTTCCCCGGAAGGACAGTTTTCAGGTGGACCTACCCTCTCCTCCAGCTTAGGTAACCTGCTGTCTTCCCAAATCAACCGCTTCATGGGGCAGCTTGACAAAAACCTCGAAGTATCCATTGATCTAGCAACACTAGATCAAAATGCCCTTGAAAATTTCCAAATCAGCGTAACCCGGACCTTCCTCGATGGTCGCCTCCGCGTGTCCCGAGATGGTGGATTTACAGACAATAATGGAGGTGCTAGTGCTGCCTCGATCATTGGCGATTGGCAAGCAGAATATTTGATTACGGAAGATGGAGTCTACCGACTTCGTATTTTTAATCGAAACAACTTCAATACGTTTACCTCACTTTCGCTATCGCAAAATGTACTTTCTTATGGTACCTCGGCAACCCAAAATGTATCCTTCAATTCCTTTAACGAGCTCTTCCGAAAACTTGCTCGAAGAAAGGCCGAACGCCTAGATTACCAAGATTCCGATGAGTTTTTACGAGAGGATTACGGAAGGAAAGAAAACTGGAAACCGATTAACCTAGAAAATCTTCCCCTCCAAGACGAGTACATCCCACCTGTGCGCACAGAAAAAATTCCTCCAAAGGAAAACTGAAAGCCAGCACTTCACTAAAATCTTTAAACAATTTCAAGCTCCCCGGTATTCTTTACCAAAAGAAAACTTATGAAAAAAATTAGCCTGTGCTGGTTTCGCCGCGACCTAAGAATAGAAGACCAAACCGCACTTTTTTATTCCTTGCAACAGGAGCAGCAGGTGCTGCCACTCTTTATTTTTGACCGCCATATCCTAGATGCCTTGGAGGATAAAAGCGATGCCCGGGTAACCTTTATTCACAAGCAAATCGCAAGCCTGAAAGCGTTCTTCGAGAAACACGGAGGTTCCATGCTTATCAAGTATGGCCATCCAGAAATAATCTTTCAAGAGCTCTTGGATGAATTTGACATACTCACAGTCTACACCAACCGGGATTATGAGCCCTATGCACAGTCCAGAGATGCTCAAGTGGAAGCCTTGCTCGGCAAGAAAAACATCCCCTTCCTGACCTTTAAGGATCAAGTAATCTTTGAACCTGGAGAAATTTTAAATGGCTCTGGGGAGTTTTACAAGGTATTCACCCCATTCAGTAGAAATTGGTTGGAAAAATTTCGACAAACTCGAATACAGCCACTGTCGGATGCCAACTGGAAAAACCTGCTACAAAGAACCCCAATTCCTTATTTAAGTTTATCGGACATGGGCTTTGAACCCTCTCCTATTGAAATTCCCAGTACCCAAATCCAGGATTCAATCCTCAAGGAATACGAGAAGCAGCGCAACTTCCCGGCTGTGCAGGGAACAAGCAGATTGGGTATTCACTTACGATTCGGCACCCTTTCCATCCGTACCCTTGCCCTGAAAGCAGTTTCACTCAATGCCACCTACTTAAATGAGTTGATCTGGAGAGAGTTTTACATGATGATCCTAGGTCATGCCCCACAAGTGGTAAATCGTGCGTTCAAACCACAGTACGAACGCATTCCATGGAGAAATAATGAGGTGGAATTTCAAGCTTGGTGCGAAGGTCTTACGGGCTACCCCATTGTGGATGCAGGAATGCGCGAACTAAACACCACGGGTTTTATGCACAACCGCGTGCGGATGATCGTCGCTTCCTTTCTGACCAAGCACCTCCTGATCGATTGGAAATGGGGAGAGGCCTATTTTGCTAAAAAATTACTCGACTTTGAGCTCTCCTCCAACAATGGCGGATGGCAATGGGCCGCAGGCACTGGTACCGATGCACAGCCTTACTTTAGGGTCTTCAATCCCGACTCCCAAACGGAAAAATTTGATAAAGAGCTTCGTTATATCAAAAAATGGGTACCAGAATTGGGTACTTCTAGCTATCCTCTACCCATTGTGGAGCATAAATTTGCCAGAAATAGAGCCATAGAAACCTACAAAAAAGCATTGACCCCATGAATGTAGGAGATCGAGTACGCGTCCTGCATGGGAAAGAAGAGGGGATCATTCGGAAAGTGTCAGCAGGAGGCAGAATGGAGATAGAAATCGAGGATGGTTTCGTCATCCCAGTACTTAAATCCGAAGTAGTGCTCGTGGCTGAAGCCGAAAAAAATTACTTCGGTGAGAGCAATAGCCCCAGTACCAACCTCGAAACTCCGCTGCCCATTTCTGCAGCCAAAGACCAGGGGTTATACCTGGCATTCGTACCAATCAACGACCAAAGCCTAAGCCTCTACCTGATCAATGATAGCTTACAAGCTTACCTTACGCATGCATCTGAAGTCTATGGCACCAATCACCGAAGCCTTTTTGCGGGAACCCTCGGTGGGGGGGAAGCTAAAAAAATAGACGACCGACTCCTCAAAGAAATGGACGAATGGCCTGCCTTTTTACTACGCTTTATCCCTATTCAACCCAAGTTGGTCCGCGAAATTCCAGCCTTCGAGCGGCAACTAAAAATGAAACCAACCCAGTTTTTTAAGCACCTAAGTAAGTCCCCCTTGATTGGAAAGAATGCCTACCTTTTTGCCTTGGAACATACTGCCAAAGAACTGGATATCCGAGGCCTTAATGCCGAGCTAAATCAACTGACCCATTCTCCCAAAAGTGCGAAGGTACAGGCACCGTCAGCCTCGATAGACCTCCATATCGAGGAGATTCATCCAAAGCCCGATAGCTTGAGCAATTCTGAAAAATTACGCCTCCAGCTGGAAGTCTTCGAAAAAAACCTCAACCAAGCCATCGCTGCAGGCATGGATCAAATCACGTTCATTCACGGCATTGGAAACGGGGTGCTTCGAAAAGAAATTCACAAGCAATTAAGCCAACTTGAAAATATTTCCTACTTTCAAGACACACAGAAAGACCAGTGGGGCTATGGAGCTACCTTGGTCAAAATTTCCTAAGAACCACTCAGAATGAAATCCCCTGTATTTCAGCTCTTTTCACACCAACACCAACAGGCCAAAGTCCTTTTTCTAGAGCTAGGAAAAGAAATCAAGTCTTCCAAGGCCATCGCCCTCTTGGAACAATTGGAGTTTTTAGAACTCTATTCAGAGCTACTGGATAAAATTCATTTCGAACAAAAACACCTCGGCTACTGCTTGTTTTTTCCACTGAAAACGCTGAAAAAATCGTTAAAAAAAATTCACCACCTCAAGCTGGTGGAAAAAGGCCTCAAACAAAGAGAAAAGGCTCTTTCGATAAGCTTCCATAGTTTCAAAACCTATTTAAACGGACAGAAAAGGGGGATGCAAAAGGAGGCTTTTGACTTGATGGTGGGAAGTTCCTTGAAAATATGGGAGGAGTATCTCGAAAGAGCAAATGAAGCTAGTAAAGGCATCAAGCCCTTGGTTCTCACCACCTCCATTCACCAATTGGTTCAAGAGGAACTGAATTTCTTGGGCAAGGAAATAAGCCCTCCAATTTCAACCCAGGGCTTCCGAGATCTTTTTGAAGGGCTGCGAAAGGTGATTATTTTGGAAAACTTGCTTATTCACCTCGGCCTCAATCCCATCTACCTTCCTCAAGTTCACGAGGAGCTGGAGCAACTCAAAAATGGCCTTAAGCCTTGGTATGCCAACCACCTCAACCTGCAAAGCTTAACTCATTTTATCGGGCAACAGGAAGAAGTGTCTAATAAATACGTGGACTGGGTCAAGGAACTGAAGGAAGAAAAGAAAGCGCTTTCTTTGACTTTAGAAAAACAAGCACTTAGCCTAATTCTAAAAGTTGGAGCCTGACAAGCAATCAGTCAGATTGAAATCAAAAAAAATCCGCCTGGCAGTAGGGATGGTATGGAAAATTCAAACTTCTTTAATTAAATTTTAGCGAGCGCATCTGCTAGGTCTTTTTTGAGGTCTTCTACATCTTCCACACCCACACTCAAACGGATCAAGGAATCCACCAAACCCACTTTTTCACGCTCTTCCTTCGGAATAGAAGCATGAGTCATCGTGGCAGGATGGCCACAGAGGGATTCTACCCCTCCTAAGGATTCTGCCAAAGCAAAAAGTTGAAAGTTTTCCATCACTACTTTCGCATCTGCCAATTTGTTACCCACCAAAGTGAAAGAAATCATGCCTCCAAAATCTCGCATTTGACTCTTGGCTACTTGGTGGTTGGGATGATCTTCAAAGCCCGGCCAGTACACCTTGGCTACCTTGGGATGCGCTTTCAAAAACTCAGCAATCACTTTTCCATTTTGGCAGTGCCGCTCCATGCGAAGATGGAGGGTTTTGATGCCTCGAAGAACTAGGAAACAGTCCTGAGGACCGGGGGTGGCCCCACAGGCATTTTGTAAGAATACCAGGCGAGCAGCGAGCTCATCGTCATTCACAATCAAAGCACCCATCACCACATCGGAGTGGCCGCCCAAGTACTTGGTCACCGAGTGCATCACAATGTCTGCACCCAGATCAAGCGGATTTTGTAGGTAAGGCGAGGCAAAGGTATTATCCACCGCCAAGAGCAAGCCATGCTTTTCTGAAAAATTAGCCATGGCCTTTAGGTCGATGATGTTCATCATCGGATTGGTAGGTGTCTCCACCCAAACCATCTTGGTACGCTCATTCACTAGCGAAAAAAGTGCTGCTGGATCCCCCATGGATACGAAATGGAATTTGATGCCGTAGCGCTCAAATACCTTAGTGAAAAGTCTATAAGTTCCTCCATAGAGGTCATTCGTGGAGATAATCTCATCCCCAGGGTTGAACAGCTTGATTACTGAATCAATGGCACCTAGACCCGAGGAGAAGCAAATGCCATGTTTTCCGTTTTCTAAAGCAGCCAAACTTTGCTGCAGAGCCGTTCGAGTTGGGTTGTGCGTTCGGCTATATTCATATCCCAGATGATCCCCTATTGATTTTTGAACATAGGTAGAGGTCTGGAAGATAGGAGTCATGATAGCTCCTGTTGAAGGATCCGGAGTTACTCCCGCATGAATGGCTTTGGTACCAAATTTCATCTAAAGTGAATTTAAGTGGGTTGTATTTTCATGGAATTCAAAACCTATTTTGGATAAATACTCGTAATTCCAACGCTAGGTGCTAAACTTGCTGGCTTTTACTTCAAAAGCGAGTCAAAGATGACAAAAAAGGACAGCATTTTCAAGGACTTGGGCAGCTACTTCCGAAGCCATCCTAGCACTACACTGGGCTGGATATGGGTGAGCTTCATTCCTCTTCTTGGCTCCCTTTTACTAAGTGTAAGGTATTCCTGGATAGAGCAAGTCAGCCTAACAAGCGGCTGGGATCATCTGTTGCTTATCCTTATTTTAGCCCTAGTGGTTGGCCTTGCCTTACTTCCCACCACCCTTACCGCGCTGGCTTCTGGCTTCTTTTGGGGTTGGGCCGTCTTCCCTCATCTCGTGGTAGCCTACCTACTTGCCAATATCCTCGGATATTCCTTGGGCAAGTTTCTCCATGCAGATTTCAGAACGATTCTCTATGCACGCCATCCAAATTTAAAATTAGAGATCGAAAAACGAATTGACCAGCCGGCGGGACTTGTGTTTTTTGTACGCATCAGCCCGCTCATTCCCTTTGCGATTTCCAATTTCTTGTTTGCCTCCTTGGGGATCCCCCTTTCAAAAATAATTCGCTATGGGCTCCCAGGTATGCTCCCTAGAACCATCCTAGCTTTCGCTTCTGGGAGAGCAGCGCAATCCTTTCTGGCTGCACGATCCTCTTTTCAAGATCCAGAACACTGGATAGCCTTTGCTATCCTCTTAGGAGGTAGCATTTGGGGTATCGTACACTTTTGGAATAAAAAAAGAAACTAATGTCCAATAAACGCCAATTCTACAGCTACTAAGCAAAGCTGAAGCTACATATACCCAACAAAGCAATTACCTAGGATAATTCATGCAAGGCTGCTATTGACCCCATCTATTTTCTCTTCCCCAGAAATATCCGTAACGCTGGATCTCCAAAAAGGACTTGCTGTGCCAAGTGCGCTTGATGTTCGGGACTGAGCCCATAGCGAATAGTAAACTCCCGCTCGGCCCGTAGCATGATTCCCCCAAGGCTGAGTTGATCCTCTGCAGATTCAAATGCAAATAGGTATTTATACCAGATTTCGGTATAGCGCTTGAGTAAAAGATCCACACCGAGGGAAGAAGTAGAAAGTACAGCAATAGCCCCCTTTTTCTGCGAGACCAGCCAATCCTCACCTTGACTGTAGCTTGGACCAAAGGCATTGCTGTATTCACAGCCATTGATCAAGAGCATCGGATACTTCCCCTGGTTGGCATAGCTTAAAGTACTATCGGATACATAACCAAAATCCAATTCGTTGTATCCCAAGGACCCATGACCAAAGTACGTAAGCAAGGTAACTCCTGCGTTGATATCTTCTCCTAAATCGATCCGTTGCACCTCAGTTGCCGACTCTTTCGTGTAGGTAATCACCTCCACTTCAGGCGACCGATTTTGTGCTAACCCAGCAAAGCCCGTTAAAAAGCTGCTGTGACGTGCCAGCTCCGCAGGATTCATCCCCCCAACGAGATGTAGGATTCGTTGAGGTCCCTGAACCAGTGACCTTTCCTTTTCAATCACTTTGTCCAAGTAATTGGAAAGATCCTGGGAGGTCTTGGAAGGAATGCGCCCCACAGCCATCGCCGATAATTCAGGTTCTCTCGGGTTGAGCTCCTTTACAAAATGTGAATCGGAGGCCGGGAAACCTACAGTAGGAACTAGGTCTTGAAATTCAAAGGATTGGGGAGCGTTTCGTTGGAAGACTGAAGCATTTTCTACCCATACTTGCGAAAAAGGTGCAATGGATCGGCCAGTCAGCAGCAAATACTGGGGACGATGGATCGGCCAATAGAACTTTAAAAATGCTTTCAATGCCCAAGGCGTCCGCTCCCCAAAAGCAAATTGATCGTATAATTCCTCCATTCGCAGCACCAAGGTATCGTGACTACCGCCTTCCGTAGAGGCACGATAGCTTGCATAGGCTTGAAGAGGGTTGGTATGCTGCCGAGTTGGCTTATCCAATTGCCGATGCCCGACCAACAGGTAACTAGCTGCCAAAGCACGGTAATCCCGAAAACGAATAGGCTGGAGTTCTTTCACCAGAACCACCTGCTTTTCGGGGAGAAGCCATAGCTCACTTTCACGCTCCGATATACCTGCCTGAAAACACAAGGAGTCCCCATACTGTGATAGTGCTATTTTTTGGAGGCTATAAGTATCCTCTCCTTCGTAGGCGATGAAAGGTTCTGCAACTACTCCAATTTTAGCTTGCAGTGGGGTGGCAGGAAAGAAGATGGGGGTACCGTCATTTTTAGCAGCCCTTAGGGGTAAGTGGTAACTAAGTTTGGCAAAGGCCATCGAAAAATAATCCCCTTTCGCCTCTTCTTTTGGCGCGAGGTAGAGTTGAATTTTTCCATCGCCTATGTCTGTATATGATAGGGGAATGGATTGTCGAAACGATTCAAATCCAGAAAATATGGGGCTAGGAAGCGATAGAAGGACCGTAGTAGCAGTGCCCAGCCAAATTTGTGGATCATGGAGCTGGTCGGAGCGCCCCACCCAACCGAGTTCCAAGGAAAGTCCTTCCCCTTCGGTAATTGGGTAAGGTCCAAGCGAAAATTCCAAGTTTACCCCTGGGAAAAGGACCGGACTCATCCAGCCCTCCCCTTCCTCAAATGCCGGACTTCGGACAGCCCAGCGATGGGACTTCCCAAAAGAATATTGGTTTGCAAAGACCTGCAAGTCTTCAATTCGAAAAGAGGATGCAAGAGGAAGATTTGCAGCAGGCAGCACCCGTAAATCCATCCGCTTTCCACGCTCTCCAGGAGTGTAAACCAGAAAGAAAGCAGTGGTATCCGAGTAAGTATTGGTGTAGGGATTTGGGAGATCTAGGCCTTGGAGATACAGGTGCTGGTCTAGGGCTCCCTCGTTTTTTACACCTAAAAAATCGAGGTAATCCTGGGAATCCAAACGGCCATCCTGTTCTCCCTCAACCCAAACGGCTACTTCTTTTCCCCGATGGTAGAGCCTCAAGTGGCGTGGATCTACTCTTTTGAGAGGAATGCCTAGGGCAGTCAAACTGCTAACTGGAATGCGGTAGATTCCAGCTGCGGCTGTCTGAATTTTGTAATACGTCAAATCATAGCGGTACCAAAGCGAGTCTTGGGCGGTGGTTTGGATGGAAAAGCCAACCCAAAAAAGTAGAAAGAAGGAATAAAATCTCATCTGAAAGTTGGAGTAGTGGAGGGGAGCTCCCCAAAAAAAAAATGGTTGGACTAACTGGAAAAAATTAAAGCAATCCGAAGAACATCAACCTACACGAACCGCATTCAAGAAGGTGGGGATGCCTGATTTTAGAATTCAAAAAATGTGCATTATCGGTCACTTTGGTGCGCTAAAAGTGGGCGATAAGGAGATATCTTAAAAGCCAAAAAAACTTAAGGAGTAATGGTTAGTAAGAAATTACACCAAAAACCTCTAAAAACCAAGTTTTTAGGTTTTTTTTGCAAAATAAGTTATGATGGATTGCCTAGAATTAGGTTATACAAGGTGCTCTACTAAAAGCTTGGTACTACTATTTCTTCTACTTGGACGAGGGGATTAAAGGATTCAAAACTAGTCATCCCCCCTTTTTAAAGCCCTTGATCAAAAAAGCCTTGAGAACGAATATTCCCAAGGCTCTTTATCTATGGTACAAACTACTTAGTCAGCCTTTTCCTTCTTCGTTACCGATAGATTCAGCTCGATAGCTTCATCGACATAATCGGCCCTAATCACATCTCCCTCGGATACGTCTCCTTTCAAAATTTCTTCCGCAATGGCATCTTCCAAGTACTTTTGGATGGCTCGATTCAATGGTCTAGCTCCATACTGCTGGTCAAAGCCTTTATTTGCTAAGAAGTCTTTTGCCTTCTCAGTGAGTTCAATTTTATAACCCAAATCAGTGATTCGGTGAAACAACTTGCCCAGACTGATATCAATAATTTTGAAAATATCTTCCTTGGTTAGGGAGTTGAATACGACCAGATCATCCAATCGGTTTAAGAATTCTGGACTAAATGACTTCTTTAATGCAGACTGGATAGTGGATTTCATGATTTCATCCATATTGTCCGCCTTGGCACGGCTGGCAAAGCCAATGCCCGCTCCAAAGTCCTTCAAGTCACGTACTCCGATGTTGGAAGTCATGATGATGATCGTGTTACGGAAATCAACCCTTCTTCCCAGACCATCTGTTAAAATTCCATCATCCAGAACCTGAAGCAAGATATTGAATACATCCGGGTGAGCCTTCTCGATTTCATCTAGAAGAATTACACTATAAGGCTTTCTACGCACCTTTTCGGTGAGCTGCCCTCCTTCTTCGTATCCTACATAGCCTGGAGGCGCTCCTACCAATCGGGATACAGAGAATTTCTCCATGTATTCCGACATGTCGATGCGAATCAAGGTATCTTCTTTATCAAATAGATAGGTGGCCAAAGTTTTAGCCAACTCTGTTTTTCCAACCCCTGTAGGGCCAAGAAAAATAAAGGAACCGATTGGCTTCCTCGGGTCTTTCAATCCAACTCGGGTACGCTGTATGGCTTTAGTCAATTTCTTAATGGCCTCTTCCTGTCCGACCACTTTTGCCTTCAACTCCTCACCTATGTTGAGCAACTTATTTCCCTCATTTTGTGCGATTCGCTTGGTAGGAATACCGGTCATCATCGCAATCACCTCGGCCACATGATCTTCATCTACGGTAAATCGCTTGGTCTTACTCTCCTCTTCCCATTTCATCTTCGCTTCATCAAGCTGTTCCAAGAGTTTCTTTTCTTTGTCTCGAAGCTGTGCAGCTTCCTCATACTTTTGAGACTTAACCACACTGTTTTTTTCAGCCTTAATATTTTCAACTTCAGACTCTAATCGTAAGATATCCTCAGGAACATTGATGTTGAGGATGTGTACGCGTGCACCCGCTTCATCCAAGATATCGATGGCCTTGTCTGGTAGGAAGCGATCGGAAATATACCGATCAGAAAGCTTGACACATCCTTCAATCGCTGCATCGGTGTAGATGACGTTATGGTGGTCTTCGTATTTATCTTTGATATTGTTCAAAATTAGGATGGTCTCCTCTGGGGTGGTGGCATCCACCAACACCATTTGGAACCGACGTGCCAAAGCACCATCTTTTTCAATGTATTGTCTGTATTCGTCCAAAGTTGTTGCACCGATACATTGGATTTCTCCTCGCGCCAAAGCTGGCTTAAACATATTGGAAGCATCCAAAGAGCCAGAAGCACCCCCTGCACCTACGATCGTATGCAATTCATCTATAAATAGGATGACATTGGGTGATTTCTCCAACTCGTTCATTACAGCCTTCATGCGCTCTTCAAACTGACCTCTATATTTGGTGCCAGCAACTAAAGAAGCCAAATCCAAAGTGACCACACGCTTGTTGAACAAGATACGAGACACCTTTTTTTGTACAATCCGCAATGCTAAACCTTCTGCAATAGCCGTTTTCCCCACTCCAGGCTCACCGATCAAAATCGGATTGTTTTTCTTTCGACGCGAAAGAATCTGAGCAACCCGCTCAATTTCTTTTTCCCGACCAATGATGGGATCTAACTTATCGTCTTCCGCCATCTTGGTCAAGTCGCGACCAAAATTATCTAAAACAGGTGTACGGGATTTTTCAGCCCCAGGCTTGTTGGAACCACCTCCAGAAGAAGAGGAAGATCCAAATAGTTTGGAACCGTCTTCATCACCGTCTTCGGCTTCTGCCCTTGCTTTTGGTGAGGAACTGCTGTCCGACTGCATTTCAAGCATTTCTTTGATGCTGTCGTAGTTGACCTCAAACTTATTTAATATTTGGGTTGCAATATTGTCTTCATCGCGAAGGATGGAAAGCAGCAAGTGCTCCGTGCCAATCAGCTGACTCTTGAATATTTTAGCCTCTAAGTAAGTGATTTTCAACACTTTTTCAGACTGCCGAGTCAGTGGTATATTGGCCATGTTTTTCACATTGTGGTTGGCCGTACCTTTTACCGCCCGCTCAATCGCAGCTCTTAATTCATCCAAGGGTATCCCTAGCTTTTTCAATATGGAAACAGCTACCCCCTCTCCCTCTCGGATCATCCCCAATAAGAGGTGCTCTGTGCCAATGTAATCATGTCCCAAGCGAAGGGCTTCTTCGCGGCTGAGAGAGATTACCTCCTTGACTCTATTCGAAAATTTTGCTTCCATTTAGCCCTTTTCTGACTTGTACGATGAATGTTGAATCTATGTTACCAATTTCGTATTTAAAAACACAATCCTTTCACTTATTGTTCGTATTTTTTTTGAGATTTAGCAAGCAAGCTATCTGAGGCTCCTCCCAAACAAAATAATAAGTCTAGTATCGAAAGATTAGGGACAAAGTTTAGGCCAAAAATTTGCCCATAAGGCTCCTCTTGGTAAAACGGTCGTTCCAAATAGCTTCTGGAAGGTAAAATATGCCCTCTGAGATCGATTACATTCTCCGGAAGATGTTCATTTTCTTGTAATGTTAGTTTGACAGGCAGTCGAAGGAGCTTCAGACAGATTGTCAGCAAATTTAGATTCAAGGTCCAAAGATGAGTTTCCTGCCTACTGAATGCCTCCTCGAAATACGGAAAAAAGTATTCGAAAAAAGGAGCTTTTCCGTACCCACTTTGAATTCCTCGCAAGTGTTTGCTCACCCACTTTTGCTCCTGATCAATACGAACTTCTCCTAAAGAGATCCGTGGCCTCCTTCCTTGGATGGGTACACTCAAGGTCTGTACTTTGTTCACCAGTAAAATAGAGGTTCGATTGAAGTAGGACTGTCGTGCGTAGCGGTCTCCTGGAAAAAGAAATGCCTCCTCTGCCCCTCTTAGTACAGTAAAGTACTCCAGACAAGGAAGGTAATGGAGGTCTAGGGCAATGCGTTTCAAAGCAATGAAAGGGTGTAAGTTCAGCGAATTAAATTTGCTCTCCTTTTTTTTAATAATTATGATTCAAGGGCCCCAGAAGGCCGCTTTAAGAACCTATTTCTACTTCCATATTGGAAAAGGAAATTACCTTTTCCCCAATCCCGGAGGCATCATTCGACCCATGGCCGCCTTAGCGCCTCCCATTTTATTCATTTGCTTCATCATCTTGCGCATGTCCTCAAACTGCTTCATTAAGTTATTGACTTCAGTGATGTTTCTTCCCGAACCATCCGCAAGTCGTTTTCTTCGTCTGCCATCGATGATATCGGGATTTTGCCTTTCCTTTGGCGTCATGCTGCGGATAATCGCTTCGATAGGTTTGAAAGAGTCGTCATCGATATCCATTCCCTTCATGGCTTTACCCATCCCAGGAATCATTCCCATGAGGTCCTTGATATTGCCCATCTTCTTTACCTGCTCTAGCTGAGAGAGGAAATCGTCAAAGTTGAAGTTGTTTTGGCGAAGTTTTGCGTTCAGTCGCTTGGCCTCATCCTCATCGAAGGATTGCTGCGCACGCTCCACCAAGGAGATCACATCTCCCATGCCCAAAATCCGCTGGGCCATACGGTCTGGATGGAACACATCCAAATTCTCCATCTTTTCTCCCGTAGAGATAAACTTGATCGGCTTATTCACCACGTGACGGATGGAAATGGCCGCACCCCCTCGGGTATCGCCATCTAATTTGGTCAACACTACGCCATCAAAATTCAGTCGATCGTCAAAGGTCTTAGCAGTATTCACCGCATCCTGACCCGTCATGGAATCCACCACAAAAAGTGTTTCAGATGGATTGAGCGCTTTTTTGAGTTGCTCAATCTCCTGCATCATCACCTCATCGACTGCCAAACGACCTGCGGTATCAACTACGACGGTCTTTTTACCGGTCTTTTTGGCATAAGCAATGGCATTCTTGGCTATCTGAAGTGTATTTTTATTTTCCGGCTCAGCATAGACCTCCACGCCAATTTGCTCACCCAAGACTTTGAGCTGATCAATCGCCGCAGGTCTATAAATATCACAAGCTACAAGCAGCACTTGACGTCCTTGTCGCTTCAGCAAACTCCCAAGCTTGCCCGTAAAGGTAGTTTTACCCGATCCCTGTAGACCGGCAATCAAAATTACAGATGGATCTCCGCTAAGCTTGATGTCCACCTTGGTGCTGCCCATCAATTTGGTCAGCTCCTCTTGGGTGATTTTTACCAATAACTGGCCTGGAGAAACAGAGATCAACACATCCCGGCCCATGGCCTCGTCCTTGATTTTATCCGTGACTTCCTTGGCTACTTTGTAGTTTACGTCGGCGTCAATCAAGGCTCGTCGAATCTCCTTTACGGTAGATGCGATATTGATTTCGGTTATTTTACCGGTGCCTTTCAGTGTCTTGAACGCCCGGTCAAGCTTTAAAATTAAATTATCAAACATGCTGCTTCACTGCTATTTCCTGCAAAAGTAATGAATTTGAAGGTTTGCACGACAATACTAACCCGGATTTAAGTGAACAAGTCTGCCCATATGCAGCCCCAGATGATTTTCTTTTCCCTGCTCCAATAAAAAGGTAGTAGGCCCGCTCACGCCTTTCCCCCGAATTCCTTAATTTGCGGTTCAAATCGCTGAACTCCTGCATGAAGATTCAATTTCAAAAAGACATCCTTCCCCATCTCCTCGGCATTGCCTTCTTTTACCTGCTCGTGGTGGGCTATTTCTCACCCCTTGTTTTTGATGGGCAGATCATCTTCCAAGGTGACATCCTGCAGTGGGAAGGCTCGGCCAAAGAGGTACTCGACTACCGAGCCGCTACGGGAGAACAAGCGCTCTGGACCAATCGTATGTTTGGTGGGATGCCCACCTACTTCATCAGCCTGGAGTTTGCGGGAGACATCACCAACCTAGCCATCTCCATCCTTACCTTAGGACTACCCCATCCCATCAACGGCTTGTTTTTTGGAATGCTGGCCATGTACCTCTTGCTAATTTCCTATGGGGTGCGCCCAATTTTCGCTGTGGCAGGAGCCATTGCTTTTTCTTTCAATACCTACAACTTACTATCGCTGGAGGCAGGTCACAATGCCAAAATATGGGCTGTATGCCTAATTCCTTTAATTCTGACTGGAATCCATCTAGCCTTCGATCGCAAACGACTCCTCGGAGCAGCCCTACTTGGGCTTGGGCTCCTACTGCAACTCAAGTTCAATCACCTTCAGATCACCTACTACACCTTGATCATCGCGGTGGTCTATGTCATTACCCGACTTGGGTTTGATTGGAAAAAAGAAGGGCTTGCAAGCCTATCCAAAACCATCGCCCTCTTGACTTTGGGAGCGATACTGGGCGTTGGAGGAAATTTGGGCAGAATCGCTACCGCCTTGGATTACAGCCCCTACTCCACGCGAGGCAAGGCCACCATCGAAACTGCCGCTGCTGGACTTGATAAGGATTATGCCTTTGGCTGGTCCAATGGCATCCTGGAGAGCATGACCCTACTGGTTCCTGACTTTTACGGTGGAGGAAGCACCACCCCGCTCCCGAAAGACTCTGCATCCGAAAAAGCCCTCCGAAATCAAGGACTAGAGCCTGCACAAGTCAATGATTTCGTCAAAGGAGCACCCACCTACTGGGGAGACCAACCCTTTACGGGCGGACCTATTTACGGCAGTGCAATTCTGGTATTCCTTGCCATCTTGGGCATCTGGGTAGCACCACGCGCCAGCCTGATCACTTTTGGATCCATCATTGTGCTCTCTCTGATGCTCAGCTGGGGCAAAAACTTGGCCTGGTTCAACTACACTTTATTTGACATTTTACCCGGCTACAACAAGTTTAGAGCCGTATCCATGGCTTTGGGCATGACGCTTTTCGCGATTCCAGTTCTTGGAATGATTGCCTTGGAAAAACTGACACAAACCAAAGCACTAAAGCCTCTATTAATTTCAGGAGGAATAGTCGCCGGGATTACCCTGCTGCTGGCTGTCATTGGAACTGCATTCTTCCGTTTTGAAGGAGCCGGAGATGCCAACTATCCAGATTGGCTCGTCACGGCACTTCAAGCAGACCGCAAAGACCTACTCTCCTCCTCCGCTTGGAAAAGCTTCGCCTTTGTAGCACTTGCGATTGGCGCCATCTACTTCTACTTAAAAAGTAAAATCTCAGAAAGCATCCTAGGGATTGGCTTAATTGTCTTAATCACCCTA
>JAQCJI010000040.1 GCA_027593175.1 Bacteroidota bacterium
GTTCTTTAAGCGACAAATCGTTTTGCTCACTTATATCTTTAGCCAAATTGAACAATTGCACTGTACCATTTTCATAATATTCAAGCAATTTATAATCTCCACTTCGTACAGCTCCACCCGGACTTTGATTCCCGTGATTGCTATAATGAGGAAAATGCCAGAATATAGCCTCCCTATCAAGTTCTTGTTCTCCCTTTAGTAATGGCACCATACTTTTTCCATCCACTTGATTGTTATTGATACCTCCTCCTTGAATTCCAATCATTTCTAAAATGGTAGGAAAAAAATCAGGACTTGTTACTGGTACACTACTTACCGCTCCTTGCAACCCTTTACCAGGCCATTTGATAATTAAAGGCACTCTGATTCCGCCTTCATACATCAATCCTTTTCCTCCTCTGAGTGGCAGGTTTGATGTAGAAAATGCTTTATCCATGTTGTTTTTTGGAATTTCACGTTTTGGGTCATAGAAATTAGCGGCAGACATACCACCATTATCAGAATAAAAAATAATTATTGTATTTTTATCAAGTTCCAATTCTTTTAATTTTTCTATAATTCTACCCATACTTTCATCTATACTTTCTACCATTCCTGCAAATTCAACATTGTCTTGGTGTTGTTTTATCTTTACCGAACCATTTGGAAATATTTTATAGCCTTTATAAGCATCTTCATTTATCAGACTATCCAACTCCAATCTAGTCATTGGGTTTTCTTCATCCGGATTGGCCTCCAAAATAAATGGTTTAACCGAAGGAGGATTCATTCCTTTTAACTTATTGGAATATTTCCCAACCAAATCCTCCCTTCCCTCTATGGGGTCATGAACACCAAAATGTGACAAGTACAAAAAGAATGGATCTTCTTTGTTCCGCTCAATATATTTTATGGCTTCATCTGTCATTCGATCCGTTAAGTATTCTCCTTTAGCACCATCTTCCAATCCTTCCATATCATATGGAAAATAATAACCTTCCTTAGGCCACCCTTTGTTCCATTTAGGCAATTGAAAATCGAATCCCTGTTTAAGTGCTGAGTTTTCATCTTCTCCTAAATGCCACTTCCCAATTATAGCTGTTCTATATCCATTGTTTTTTAAAACCTTGGGAAGTGTGTTTATGTCATAAGGCACATGTTGATTGATTTCAACATTCTTTAATTTTTGAAAGGGGAAATCCCTTCTTCCGGGTAACCAATCTGTTAAATTTAAAGACGCTGGGTATTTACCTGTCAATAGACTGGCCCTAGTTGGAGAACAAACATGAGCTGCTGCATACGCATCTGTAAATTGAACACCTTCCGATGCTAATTTGTCAATACTAGGCGTTTCGTAAAATTTACTTCCGCTAAATCCTACATCGACCCAACCCAAATCATCAACTAGAAAAAGAATGACATTAGGTCGCACACTTACTGATTCTTGAGCATATATAATGTTTACAGTAAGCGTGATAACACTTACAAGAAAAATAATAAAGCTAATTTTGATATTTTTCATTTTTTAAAAAAATTACAATAGTTAAATTTCATCTTCATGAATACCCATATTTTTTAAGATCAATAGTCTTCTTTGAAAACTCCCCTAAAAAGGAACCCTCTTTTATTTCTTTTATATTGATAATGTTGTTTTCGACAAATTAATCCTTCAAATCACTCAAAGTGATGTTTTGATTGATTTCAAAAACTTTAACCCAGGTTACATTAGGTAAATGGTAATTCACATTAATTTTAAACAATTAATTCCCTTTTGACGACTTTCTTTTTCATTAAGTTGTAAATGCATCTATGTAAGGGAATAGGATTGCAAAATAAAGCACTTACGAGAATTTTCTTGTAAGTGCTTTATCATTTGCACATGATTTGCACAAAAATCACCCTATAGCTCAATCCATTTGTATTAAAAAAGAGGCTAATTGGGCCAGTTAGCCCAAATTTAATCCTGTCGTGATTGAGTCAATACTTACTTCACTTATTGGAAACCGCTCATGGTCTATTTCAATGACTTTAGAGTTTTCTTTGAAAATCAAGGAACAGATTGACTTTTTTTGATTGTCATCGAAAAGTATCAAAAATTAAATTGATAACAAATCAATCAATTTGGAAGGCCACCTCATTCCGGCGATTGATTACATCCCAAGGGGCGTTGTAGCCCATGTATAGAAGAGAACTCTTGGTACGGATATTATTTTTTTCCAAGACCTGGGTCAAGATTTGGGCATGTTTTGCAATTTTCTTGTCGGAACTAAATCCCCCGAAACGCAAGACCGCCAAAGTCATGGAACCTTGACTTACCAACGAAACGGCACTGGAGTTGGGTACAGGAAGCTCAGACAATTGGTATTGGCTGGGCATCACGAAAGACATGGATGCATCCGTATCGGACATATTCATGATGACAGGAGCGGTCATGGCGATCTTCTGTTGCTGTTGATTTCCACCGAAAATGTAGTTGGCCACTACACCGAAGCCGTTATTTTCATTGGAATCGTAGCGCTTGCCACCTAATTTAGTCTGTGCGAGAATCATTTGGGGATACTCCCTGATTTCCACATCACCCAAGGTTTTAATTACTTTATAGTTCGGCGTCTCTATTCCTTTAAATCTAAATGAGAAAAAAGTAATCACTCCACCCAGAATTAATACGCTACCTGCAATCCAAATAATAGTTTTCATGTATAGTGAACTAGTGGAAGAAAAAAAAGTTTGAAAAGACTACCCTACTAGTCGAGTGGTATCCCGATTACGCAATTGATTCCGTAATTTCCCCGCAACACTTTAGAAGTTAACTTCGGATTTATATTTAAATTAAAACGATGAAACTATCGGGAATCTCACGAAGAACATTTTTGGAACAAGTCGCCTTGGCAGGTGTGGGGACATCCCTACTCCCCAGCCTTGCCCTTCAACGCCCAAAATTAAGTTCCCTCAAATTTGGACTCGTCACCTACGAATGGGCAAAAAGCTGGGACCTCCCTACTCTAATTGCCAATTGTGAAAAAACCAATGTCCTTGGCGTAGAACTACGTACGCAGCACCAGCATGGGGTTGAGGTGTCTCTCACCAAGGCCCAACGAGAAGAGGTGAAAAAACGCTTTCAAGATAGCCGCGTAACCTGTTTAGGTTATGGAAGTAATTTTGAATATCATAGTCCAGATCCTGCGGTACTCCAAGAAAATATAGACCAAACCAAGGCATATATACAGCTATGTCACGAGATCGGCGCTACAGGAATTAAGGTCAAACCCAATTTCCTCCCTCCAGAAGTTCCTCGCTCCAAAACAACTGCTCAAATAGCGGAATCCCTAAATACGGTTGGAAAATTTGCCCAAGATTTTGGGCAGCAAATTCGCGTGGAGGTTCACGGACAACACACCCAAGAACTTCCCGTTATGAAGGAGATTTTTGACCAGGTAACGGAATCCAACGTGAAAATCTGTTGGAATTGCAACAATGAAGACCTACTTCCACCTGGATTAGCCCAGAACTTCGATTCCGTAAAAAAATGGTTTGGAGATACCGTGCATGTCCGTGAGTTTAATTCAGGCAATTATCCCTATCCAGAGCTTTTTAAACTCTTTTCAGCAATGAACTACAGTGGATGGATTTTATTGGAGGCAAGAACAAACCCTACAGATAAAGTTGCTGCCCTTCGCGAGCAGCTGGAATTATTCCAAAACTTGGTGGAGCAAGCCAAGGGTACTTGAAAAAAGAATTAAAAAATTAACACTAACCCATCAACTCATGAAAGATCAATCCAGAAGAGAATTTATCAAAAAATCTGCCTTGACCACCGCTGGAATTGGACTTGGCGCTATGGCCTTTTCTCCAAAAAGCTATGGCCGAATTATTGGAGCCAATGACCGTGTAAGTGTGGGCATCGTCGGTTTTTCGGACCGTGCCAAAGGCGCACTGATCCCCGCAATGCTTGGGCATGCCAAAGAATTAAACTACCAGTTTACTGCAGTTTCGGACATCTGGAGCCGCAGAAGAGACGAATGCCAAGCTTATGTTCAAGGAAAATCTGGCCTAGCCATAGCTGCATGCCGCAACAACGATGAATTGTACGATCGGAAGGATGTAGATGCGGTCATCATCAGTACCGCAGACTTTCAACATGCCTTGCATTGCAAAGAAGCGGTGGAAGCAGGAAGAGATGTCTATGTAGAAAAACCTTTTGCAGAGACCATGGCAGATAATAGAGCTGCCAAAGAAGCAGTGCTTCGAACCGGCAAAATCGTGCAGGTAGGCTCGCAGCGACGCAGTGGGTCCAATTACCATGCTGCAAATAAGTTTATCAAAGACGGTAAATTCGGAGACATTGTGGCCGTAGAAATGACTTGGAATGTGAACCAACCCGGTCGTTGGAGACTCCCTAAATTGACCCAAGAAATACGGAAAGAGGATACCGACTGGGATCGATTCCTGATGAATCGTCCAAAAGTAGCCTGGGACCCACGCAAATACCTTGAATTCAGGTTGTTTTGGCCATTCTCTTCCGGGATTCCAGGACAATGGATGGCGCATCAAATAGATACGGTACACTGGTTTACTGATTTGCCACATCCACGTAGTGTTGCTGCCAATGGAGGAATTTACCTCTGGAAGGATGGTCGAGAAAATTTTGATACCATGACTGCAGTATTTGATTATGGCCCATTAAACGATCCAAATAAAGGATTCCAGGTTATTTATTCTTCCCGATTTACAAATTCAGCGGGGGGTACTAAGGAAATTTATTTCTCAAATTCGGGCGAACTAAATTTGGACACCAACAAAATCACTCCTAATGGGGGACTTCGCCAAAATCATGCTCGAGCGATGGGGATGCAGGAGAACTTACTTTCTGAGCTCACCTTGGCGGAAGCTGCTGCTACAGAAACAGGGGCGAATACAGGGGTTGATTCCCTTACATCTACTCACATGCGCAATTGGATGGAGTGCGTTCGTTCCCGTCAAAAGCCCAATGCCGATGTGATGGCAGGATACAATCACTCGATTGCCAATATCATGACCACTGCTGCGCTTCGAACGGGTCAATTCGTGACCTTTGACGAAGTGAATCAAGAGGTTTTGGCAGGGGGTAAACCATTTCAATACTAAGGTATGCGTACAAATTCATCTAGGATAGTAAAGACGGCAGGTATCCTGCTGTCTTTACTATCTCTGTTCCCGCTGCCTGTTCAGGCACAAAAAAATGGCGTTCGACTCCTGAAAAATGAGGCAGAGCAAAAAGTAGAAGTGTACCTGGGTGAGGAGCTATTTACAGCCTACTATTACCCAGAAACCATTGAAAAACCTGTTTTATACCCCATCAATGCCTCCGGTGGAATTGAGATCACGCGTGGATTCCCTTTAGCTCCAAGACCGGGAGAGCGAATTGACCATCCACACCATATTGGACACTGGATGAATTATGGAGATGTCAATGGATTGGATTTTTGGAACAATTCATCTGCCATTCCAGCAGACAAAAAGAGTAAGTATGGCACGATTCGTCATACAGGCATTACCGCATTGAAGGAGGGTAAAAAGCAGGGAGTGTTGGAAGTGACCATGGATTGGCTGGCACCCACTGGCCAAGTATTGGTCAAGGAAAAAACACAGTTTGTATTTAGTCAAGAAGGCGATAAGCGAATCATCGATCGCATCACCACCTTGACGGCCCAGAATAGCGAGGTCAATTTTAAGGACAACAAAGAGGGAGTTTTTGCTATTCGGATGACTAGGGAACTGGAATACCCTTCCAATAAGCCAGAGTTATTTACAGATTCCAACGGCATCCCTACTACAGTAGCGAGTTTAAACAACGAAGGAGTCAGTGGGAATTACCGAAGCAGTAATGGTAAGGAAGGCGATGCGGTTTGGGGTACCCGAGGTACTTGGGTTTCGCTAGATGGAATCGTTGCTCAAAAGAAAATATCCGTGGTGATTTTGGATAACCCCAAGAACCCTGGTTATCCTACGTTTTGGCATGCACGAGGCTATGGCTTGTTTGCTGCAAATCCTTTGGGCCAAAAAGAATTTAGTGGAGGCAAGGAGGTATTGAATCTCAAACTTAATGCTGGGAAATCGACCACCTTCAAGTACCGGATTTTGGTGTATTCTGGAGAAAATCCAAGCGAAGAGCAGTTAGCCACTGAATCAAAAAAATTTGGAAAGGATTAATTGAAGTATCGAGCAAGGTTGTGTAAATAAACATAATAAAATCTATCATAATAAAGATGAAAATATATCTGCCTATTTAAGACAAGTAACTCACGGACATGTGTCAATCTGATTACAAAAAGAGTATTGAATACATTAATCTTGAAAATGCATTATTGTAGACATACGACTAATCCAGGTCAACTATGATGCCCTTATCAAGGCTGCAACAAAAGTTGTTTAGTGGCTACCCTACCTATTGCAGCAACCGCATTTCTAAAGCAAACTTTTCATGCTCTGTTGTCCTCAACAGTTTGATTTGATTTTTTATCAAATTGCTTGTTGTAAACGACTCGGGATTTTAAACCATCTCTCTCCAGTCTATATCGGTTACACAGCTTCTACTTTCAAGTTGTTGCGAATATCTCACAACGTTGGTGCATATGACGTTGCCAGATACCCATTTCATTGACCAATTTGTTTTGGTTAGATTTCTTCCCGAAATATGCTTTTTTTGTGTTTTCGAAGATCAAAAATCCCATGCAGCTTTTCTTCCAAGATTCGATCACATCTCCTACTACCTTTCTCAACGAGGAAGAATCGAAGCATTTGGTACGCGTGCTACGCAAAAAAAAGGGAGATCTAATCCTCCTTACGGATGGAAAAGGAATGCTCTACACCTGCGTACTGGACCAAGCAGACCCTAAAAAGGCGAGTTTGACGGTATTATCTTCCCTGGAAGCAGAAGTGGATCCCTTTTACATCCACTTGGCCATTGCCCCTACCAAAAGCCCCGACCGCATGGAATGGATGGTGGAAAAAATCACAGAGATTGGATTTCATGAACTGACCCTACTGGATACACTTCATGGGGAGCGGAGCTTTTTGAAGATCGACCGCCTGCATAAAAAAATGATTTCTGCCTGCAAGCAAAGCATCAAATGGAGAACTCCAACGCTAAACGGAACGACCAAACTCAATGAATTCCTAAAGTCTCCTGACTTTGCCGAGTACCAGAAGTTCATCGCCTACGTGAATGAAAATCATAGCAACCACCTCTTAGACTTGGCCAAAACGGGCGAAAAGTACCTTATACTCATTGGACCCGAAGGAGATTTTGATCCGAAAGAAATCCAACTGGCATTCGAACATGGATTTCAGGCAGTCTCTTTAGGAAAAAGCCGTTTGAGAACAGAAACAGCCGGGCTAGCAGCAGTTCAAATGCTGCAAGTGCTCAATCGATAAAGTAAATCTAGGCTGCTAATGAGCAGAAAATCAACACCTTTTTACACTTCTTGAATACCATTAAAAAAAATTGGGGGCAGGACTACCAAAAGTTGGTTACATTTTTCTATTTTGGGATATCTTTTTTCATTCTCCCCTGTGGAGCCTTGTCTGAAGACTGAACTACTTAACTCATACATCCAGTGCCTTACAAAGAGCGAGAAATAGAGAAAAAATACTTTTCCATCGGAGAAGTTGCCGACATGTTTAAAGTAGCGGCTTCTCTCATTCGCTACTGGGAAGGGGAATTTGACATCATCCGCCCCAAAAAAGACAAAAAAGGCAACCGACGCTACACGAAAGAGGATATTCAAAAAATCCGTTATGTGTACCATTTGGTCAAAGAAAAGGGATACACGCTTCAAGGCGCCCAAGAAGTGATCGCAGCAGGTAAGAAACAAGGATTTGATAAAGTAGCAACAGTTCAAAAACTTCAGGAAATCAAGGATTTTTTAATCAACCTGAAGCATGAACTCCAATCCCGATCCAATACTGGAGGATAAACAATTTTTTATCGCCCTCGCCCTAGCACCAAAAGTTGGGCCTATTCTATTCAAAGCTATTCTAGCCTACGCAGGCTCAGCTCTTGGCTTCTTTTCGTTGCCTCAAATCAAAGTTGCCAAAATCCCTAGAATTGGGCGGAGATTACTAGAAATTCGACAGCAACAGGCGTCGCTACTTTCCAAGGCAGAAGCACTCCTCACCGACCAAGTAAAGGGAGGATACCGCTTGCTCACCTTCCTTGATGAAGAGTTTCCCAAACGCTTAAAATCTATTGCGGATGCTCCAGTACTTCTATTCACGAAGGGCAAAGCCGATTTTAACGCAGTTCGAACAGTGGGTATAGTAGGTACCCGAAGTGCAACTCACTACGGCAGGTCCATTACTAAAAAAATCATTGAAGACCTCTTCCCCTACCAGCCAACCATCGTGTCGGGACTTGCCTATGGAATTGATATTGAAGCACATAGAGCAGCTTTACAGATGGGATTACCCACCCTTGCAGTGATGGGGTCGCCCATCCACTTGATTTACCCTGCTGCACACAAAAACACTGCCGAACAATTGGTACAAGCTCATGGTGCCTTACTCAGCGAGTATGCACCAGGATCTATCTTGCTTCCTGGAAATTTTCCAGCTAGAAATCGAATTATTGCCGCACTTTCCGATGCCCTCTTAGTTGTAGAGGCTGCCAAAAAAGGTGGGGCATTGATAACGGCTGAAATTGCCTTTAGCTACCACAAGGAAGTTTTTGCAGTTCCTGGAAACCTCCAATCTACCTTTTCAGAAGGCTGTAACCAGCTAATCAAAAGAATGAAAGCATCTATCTACACAGGTCCAAATGACCTCGCAGAGGCTTTACATTGGTCCAAACCAGGAGAAGAACAAAGGCCAAAGGCCCCACAGGATTTCTCAACTCGGGAAGCATTGGAGTTTAAAATACTTACCTACCTCCAAAATCAAGGAGATACTGAACTCGATCAGCTTGCTTTTGCCAACCAAATTCCATTAGGATTGCTATCCTCCACCTTACTTTCACTTGAGTTTGAAGGAATTATCAAGTCCTTACCTGGAAAAAAATACAAGCTCCTCAGCTAGACTTTATGAATCAGGCGATTCAAATTTGGGTCGGTGTGGAAACTTCTAAACCTGCTTAAAATTAGATGGCTTGTTATTCTTTCGCATAAGCTTTGGGTAGTACCATAGGTAAAACCCACTTAACGCCAGAAAAATTAATCCAAGAGATACCAGAGTGGAGTAGGTAAGTTTAGCTCCCTCCTCTCCTGTGGTGTAATAATCTACTATACTTCCATCATGCACCTTTTCGATCCAATCGGAATGCCGCGTACCCACAGACAAGATCTCACCAGAATACCCATCTACCTGCACTTCAGTAAAATGGGTTTTGAAGGTAATCTTGGCCGTAACTTTGTCTGGGCGAATATCGATGCGATCTACTTCAGAGTCCCTCCCCATTTTTTTCATTTCCTCCTCACCGATGCGTACCATCTCTGAAGGTAAAATCCATGTGCCTTGCTCCACCTTACTCGCTAAGGTTGGGGGCAATAGCTCTGCCTTCTTTTTCCAAGCCAATAGAATCGAGGTAATTCCAATTAGTAGAAAAAAAAGAAACAAGGGGATCCCTAGCCACCTATGAATTTTCCGTAAAATTCGAGGGATTTTTGCTTTGGATAAATTTTTGGTTTCAATCATAAATAAAAGGAAACAGCACATTCACGTGGGTGCTCAAGCCTGCGGCAAGATAATCAAAAAGTGAAAGGGGAAAAGAACAAATGGGAAGGATAGCCCTCGACTTACAGTGAAAACTGCTAGCACTAATTCGGATGCTATTCTTTTAAAGTCAAACACATGCATTTATAAATGGCAAAAAGGGCAATTAGGCCCTTTTTGTATTATTTATAGCTTAGAATATTTCCTTGGCCACCCTGTAGCTGGCATCTGCCTTACTCATCGTATAAAAATGCAAAGAAGGGACCTGCGCATCGACCAACTCCTTGCATTGCTGAATGGACCAAGCAATACCCACTTCTTTCACTTGGGTATTATTGGTACACTTTAACAGCGCGTCAGTCAAGTCATCCGGAAAATCCAAAAAGAAGGTTCGAGGCAAGGTGGTGATCTGTCCGAGCGTAGTGATCGGCTTGATACCTGGGATTATGGGCACATTAATGCCTGCTTCCCTTACTTTGGCAACGTAGTCAAAGTATTTTTGGTTATCAAAAAACATTTGTGTGACAATATAGGTCGCTCCCTTATCCACCTTCTCCTTAAGGTACTTTAAGTCAAATTTGAGGCTAGGTGCTTCAAAATGCTTCTCTGGATAGCCGGAAACGCCCACACAGAAATCGGTCTGAAAACTTGGCTCTGTCTCCTCATGCAAATATTTACCCTGATTCATGTGTACGATTTGTTCCACTAACTCACTTGCAAATGAATGACCGTCTAGCTCCGCCACAAAGCGCTCCGCTTTAGGTGCATCACCCCTCAAGGCCAAAATATTCTCTACACCTATAAAGTCAAGATCAATCAATAGGTTTTCTGTTTCCTCCTTAGTAAAGCCCCCGCAAAGCACATGAGGAACGGCATCTAAATCAAAACGATTCATCAAGGCAGCACAAATCCCGACTGTTCCAGGGCGCTTTTTCGTTCTCACTTTCTCTAGAAGTCCGTTGGGGTGCTTCTTATAGATATATTCCTCTCTGTGGTAGGTCACGTCTACAAATGGAGGTTTAAATTCCATCAGCGGAGCAATACCTTCCAGAAGGTCTTTCAAACTTTGACCTTTTAATGGAGGTAAAATTTCAAAGGAAAAAAGGGTGCTTTTCGCCTTAGCTAAGTGTTCAATGATTTTCATTGTGGTATAGTCTCAATAATTTCGGTGGGAGTATATGCCAAGTTTGGTGATAGTAGGCGCTCAGCCTCTCGAAGGGTTATGCCTTTGCGCTTCGCATAACTTGCTACTTGATCGGTACCAATTTTCCCTAAGCCAAAATAGCTACTTTCAGGGTGGGCAAAGAAAAACCCTGAAACCGAACTAGTTGGATACATTGCGTAGCTTGAAGTCAAGGTAATTCCAATGGTATTTTCTAAATCCAATAGTTCAGAAATAGTCACCTTCTCAGAGTGCTCAGGACAAGCTGGATAGCCGGGCGCAGGACGAATCCCCACATAATCTTCTTGAATCAAGGATTCATTATCGAGTTTCTCCGCTGCTGCATAGCCCCAATACGATTTACGTACTTGTTCATGCAGGTATTCGGTTACCGCTTCTGCCAATCGATCAGCCAAGGCCTTAAATAAAATATCACTATAATCATCTCCTGCAGCTTTAAATTCCGCAAGCTTGGTTTCCATCCCCAAACCAGAAGTTACGGCGAAGCAACCCATATAGTCTACCTTATTTGGATGTAAATAGTCCGCTAAAGAACGGTTAGGAACGCCTTTCCCTTTTTTGCCTTGCTGCCTCAAAAAGTGGAAGCTTGCAATTTCATTTCCAGATTCATTTAACACAAATGCATCGTCCTCTTCCCGCTTTACTGGCACCAAGGAAAACACTGCTTTAGCAGAAAGCCACTTCTCCTTGATCAGGGTATCCAACATGGTTTGTGCCTCGGTAAACAATTTAGTAGCCTCTTCTCCCACGACAGTATCTTTCAGAATTTTAGGGTACTTCCCAGCCAGCATCCAAGTACTGAAGAACGGGGTCCAATCGATGTATTCTCTTACCAACGTCAGATCGAGGTCCTCGAGTACAGTTCTGCCCAACACTTTAGGTACAACAGGGATTGCCCCCTCCCAATGGATGAAAACAGGGTTATTTTTTGCTTCTTCGTAGCTGATGAGCTGTTTCACCGTTTGCTTAGCTTCATGCTCTTCTCGAAGTTTACGGTAGGTTTCCTTTAATTGAATTCTAAAAGATTCCCGAGTTTCTGGGGAAATAGATTCCCCAGCAATAGGTACCGACTTACTCGCATCACTTACATGCACCACTGCGCCCGAATACATGGGATCGATTTTCACAGCCGTATGGATTCTGGAGGTAGTTGCTCCACCAATAAGCAAAGGAATCGTTAGTCCTTGACGCTCCATTTCAGAAGCTACATTGACCATTTCATCTAGAGATGGAGTTATCAAACCACTCAATCCAATGATATTTACCTTATTTTTAATGGCCTCATCGATGATTTTTTGAGCATCTACCATAACGCCTAAATCAATAATTTGATAGCTATTGCAGGCTAAAACCACACCTACAATGTTTTTGCCGATGTCGTGTACATCTCCTTTTACAGTAGCAAGGAGAATTTTTTTCAAGGAAGAACTTTCCTGTCCTTCTTCAGGTAAAGGCATAAAGGGCTCAAGGTAGGCAACAGCCCTTTTCATCACACGAGCAGACTTGACCACCTGAGGAAGGAACATTTTTCCTTCACCAAACAAGTCCCCCACTACATTCATCCCATCCATCAATGGACCTTCGATCACTTTCAGTGGATTGACCAATTCTAGCCGGGCAGCCTCCGTATCTTCGATGATAAAGTCTAAGATCCCTTTTACCAAGGCATGTTCGATTCGCTTGGTTACTGGCGCAGATCTCCAGGCCTCATTGACCACTTCTTTTTTATCTGCAGACTTAACCGTCTCAGCAAAGTCAAGCAGTCGCTCGGTAGCATCCTCTCTTCGGTCAAACAATACATCTTCCACCCGTTCCAATAATTCCTTATCGATATCGGCATAGACCTCTAGCATGGTAGGATTGACAATCCCCATGTCCATTCCATGCTGTATCGCATGGTAGAGGAAAGCAGAATGCATCGCTTCACGAACAGGATCATTTCCACGGAAGGAAAAAGACACATTGCTTACCCCACCACTTACCTTCGCTCCAGGAAGATTTTGCTTGATCCAGCGCGTTGCATTAAAGAAGTCCATTGCATTTTTTCGGTGTTCGTCCATCCCGGTAGCCACTGGGAAAATATTGGGATCAAAAATGATGTCCTGGTGATTAAATTTTACCTGATCTACAAGAATTCTGTAGCTCCGCGCACAGATTTGGATGCGCCGCTCGTAAGTATCTGCCTGTCCCTGCTCATCGAAAGCCATGACCACTACTGCAGCACCAAATTTCTTAATCGTCTTGGCTTGTTGAATAAATTCTTCTTCTCCGTTTTTCAGGGAAATGGAGTTCACTATCCCTTTTCCTTGCACACACTTTAAACCTGCAAGGATAATACTCCACTTGGAGCTGTCAATCACGATTGGAATTCGACTGATCTCCGGTTCAGAGGCAATCAAGTTGAGAAAGCGCACCATGGCAAATTCGCCATCCAGCATTCCCTCATCCATACAAACATCCAAAATCTGTGCGCCACCGCGAACTTGATTTAGGGCGATGTCAAGAGCATCATCGTATTGGCCATTGAGGATCAGACAGGCAAATTTTTTGGATCCTGTGATATTTGTCCGTTCCCCGATATTCACAAAGTTGAGCATTGGTGTAAATACCAAGGGCTCAAGGCCGGACAGCTTTAAATAGTTTGACTTAGGCATGTTGCTCCTTCTCTTCTGTTATTCGATTAATTTGTCTTGGGCTATATTCTGCAGCTAATAGTGCCAATGCGCGAATATGGTCAGGCGTCGTGCCGCAGCAGCCTCCCAAGATATTTAGCATGCTTTCTTTTAAGAAGCTGCGCACTTGATCTGCCATTTCATTAGCCCCTTGATCATAGGCACCAAATTCGTTGGGCAAACCAGCATTAGGATAGGCAGACACATAAAAAGGAGCCTCTTCCGCCAAAACCTTTAGGTAGGGTCGAAGCTCCTTGGCTCCTAAAGCACAGTTAAGCCCTACAGAAAATAAGGGGACATGGGACACCGAAATCAAAAAGGCTTCGGTGGTCTGTCCAGAAAGAGTTCGTCCAGATGCATCGGTAATGGTCCCTGATATCATAATGGGGATTCCTCCCTCTCTGGGGTCAAGGGGAATATTTCGCTCCTCATACACTTCTTGGATGGCATAGAGAGCTGCTTTGGCATTAAGCGTATCAAAAATCGTCTCTACTAGAATTAGGTCGACTCCCCCATCCAATAATCCTCTTACTTGCTCGGCATAGGCTTCTGCCAACTGATCAAAGGTAATGGCTCGGTATCCGGGATCATTTACATCTGGTGAGATGGAAGCGGTACGGTTGGTAGGTCCCATCGCTCCTGCTACAAATCGGGGTTTCTCCGGAGTGGTCTCCGTGAATACATCTGCCAGTTCACAAGCGATTTTCGCAGATTCAAAATTGATGGCATAGGCCAAATGGGACAAGCCATAATCTTCTTGAGCAATGGTAGTTCCTGAAAAAGTATTCGTTTCAATGATATCAGAACCTGCCTCCAAGTATTCTTGGTGGATCGCACGAATGATGTCGGGCCTGCTTAAGGAAAGAAGGTCATTGTTCCCTTTTAAGGACTTGGGATGATCTTTCAATGCTGGAGTTCGAAAGTCTTCTTCAGTAAGAGGGTAGCGCTGAATCATGGTGCCCATGGCACCATCTAGGATTAAAATTCTATTTTTAACCGCTTGGAGCAGTTGTTCCGTTCTGTTTTGTCTCATTTGTTGGTTACGTTCAAAAAACTAATCGAGCAAAACACGGAGAAAAGTAGGTAAATTTACTATTCTTCTCATCTATTCTTGGCATATCCAAGAGGGGAGTTAGCACCTTGATTACAGGTTGCTAAGACGTCGTAGGGCCCTTCCCTCGGTCTTTCTCGATAAGTAATTGTAAAACTACGCTCAAATTTTTAATTATTGCATCTTTTGTTCACGATTTGTTTAAAAAATGAGTTTTTTTCTAAAAAAATAAGTGGCTGTGATTAGGGCCGTATCCCTACTCCTACAGTTACAAAAGGCCCAGATTGATAAGAATTCATGGATAGCCCTCCAAGTTTAAACCCTGGGAACGCCACTTCATATCCAGCAGTAGTTGAAAAAACCAAATCAAACATCTTTCTTTTCGTCATCGGAAGGCCATATTCAAGAAGTAACTCTGGTTTAATGAAAATGCCAGATTTTCTAAGATAGCCATCAAAGTTCCGTTCATCCAGCAAGGTCGGAAAATCAGGTTTCACATCCTGAAGCAGAGAATACCTCAGGTTGCCATAACCAAGGCCTCCTAAGGCCCCTATTCCCCAATTTTTATATTCAAAGAATTTCATGCCAGCATTGGCATAGATGCGAAGGCTATTCAAACTATGAGATTGGGTTGTACTTGCTCTTCCTTTTTGGGAGACATTAAACACATCCATCCCATAAAGTAGCCCATCTGTTTCTCCCAAAATGCGAAGTCCCAATTGGGACGGGCTGCCTTCAAAGGCTAGGTATCCCTGCTCCCGTAGATAAGTATTGAATTTTTCAGGCTCGGAAAAATGAAAGCCCCGAATCAATGTTATTCCAATCGTCGCATCCTTATAAAAAAAGTTGCGATCTGGAAGACTTATCCCAGTTCCAACCCTAAAAAAGGCTCCTGCCTGCGCATTGTCAAACGATAATCCATTCAACTTCCAACTGTCCTCAAACGGACTAAAAGAGTATCCTGCTTTGACGATCACTTCGAGCGCCTCCTTTCTATTGGGAATGGGAAAATCATAAGAGAGCTGGAATCCAATTTCTGTTAAAAAATCACCGTAATAACGCGTCCCGTTTTGGATATTATTTTCCCTTAAAATAAATCCTTGTCCCGGATCTTTTAAGAAGGCTGCTAAACTTTTTGATTGTTCACTTGGAAGAAGTTGGACATTTAGGTTTCCCATTCCTAGGGATAGGTAATGGATCAACTGGAACTTTCCTTCTTCAGTTAGCGAATACCCTAAATTTACTAAAGCACGAGAGGTACGGTACTGAAAGCGATTGGCTTCAATATCCGCTGGTCTACTCTGATGGTAAGATAGCTCAAAGCCAAAAATAAAATCATTGAGCCTTGCCTGGTAGCCTAGTCCAAAGGTATTGTACTTGTTTTGAATTGGAAGTATTCCTCGCTCCTTTAGCAGCTCATTAAATTGACTAAGATTCGCTCCTGAGGTACCCGTAAATGCATACACCGATGATCTATTTACCAAAAACTGTTGGGCCTGAATTCCAGTACCAAAAAGAAGTAGCGAAAATAAAAGAAGGAGTCGTTGCACCATGCGAGAAAGCTTTATACAAAGCTATAGGGCAAAAATAATGCTAAATGCCAATTTTAAAGGTAAATCAGCCAAAACCCCTATTTTATTTTGATGGTGAAAAATGGTACTGCGGTCAAAATAATGGGAATACTTTACCTAACCTTATTCAAAAAATTCCGTAAATCAACAATTTAAAAATTATGATTATCCGCAGTTATCAAGTTTAATTTTTATTCACTGGTAAAAATTACGGATAATCACATGAAAAAATCAACAGAACTATGATTCTATCCACTACCTCTACCTTCAAGGGCCATCACATTGAAAATTACTTAGGTATTGTTTCAGGTGAAACGATCATTGGCGCCAATATATTCAAGGATATTTTTGCGAGCATTACCGACATTGTTGGAGGGAGATCTTCTTCCTACGAACAAGTATTACGCGAAGCCAAAGCTACGGCCATGTCTGAAATGGAAATGCAGGCGAGACAAATTGGAGCTAATGCCATCTTAGGCATAGACTTAGATTATGAAACTATTCGACAGGGCATGCTGATGGTCACCGTCACTGGAACGGCGGTGAAAACTAAAAACTATAAGATTAACCTAGAGCACGCTTAAAAAAAAATCTAAATTAAGTTTCTAGGTTGAAAGCCACTGCATCATTAATCCACTCAAGTAAGCACCATAGGTGCCTAAAGCATAGCCAAGTACTGCTAAGAGCACGCCTACTGAAGCCAAAGATGGATCAAATGCCGAAGCTACAATAGGTGCTGAGGCCGCCCCTCCTACATTGGCTTGAGACCCTACAGCCACGTAGAAAAAAGGTGCTTTAATCAACCAAGCGACAAGCAGTATGAGGGACACATGAAAGAGTATCCAGATAAAGCCGATTAAAAATAAGATAGGGTTATCCAAAATCGCTCTTAAATCCATCTGCATACCTATAGTTGCCACCAAAACATAAAGCAATACAGACCCCAATCGGGAGGCTCCTACTCCTTCCAAATTTCTTGCTTTGGTAAAAGATAATGCCAAGCCCAAAGTGGTAGCAATCACCACGATCCAGAAAAATGCTGAATTAAAGGAATATTGATTCAATCCGGGGAGGTTGATCTCAAACCAAGGCGCTAAAAAATCAGCAAAAAAATGAGAAAGGCCCGTCACGCCAAATCCAAAACCAAGAATTAAGAGGGTATCCTTTAAGGTTGGAATAGCAGAAGTTGCCGCCCTAATTTTTTCAATTCGGTCACGAAGGGAATAAATGGCTGAAGAATCCGCCTTCAAGAATTTATCGATTTTCTCCGGTTTGGCCGCCCAATACAACAAAACTGCCATCCAAAAATTGGCTACCAACACATCTACTGCAATCATCTGCCCAAAAAGTGCAGGACTTGCTCCAAACACCTCCAACATGGCAGTTTGATTAGCCCCTCCACCAATCCAACTTCCAGCAATCGTAGACAAGCCCCTCCAAATCTCGTCTGGCCCAGTTCCAGCATACAAATCTGGGTGAATCCACCCTACGAATAACATGGCAACTGGCCCACCGAGTACAATCCCAACTGTCCCAGTAAGAAACATTGTCAATGCCTTGGGACCAAGCCGAAGGATACCTTTGAGATCCACACTGATCGTAAACAAGACAAGGGAGGCAGGCAACAAATATCGGGATGCCACCTTGTACAAACTAGAAGACTCGCCGGAAATCAATCCGATAGAATTGAAAATCGCAGGTATAAAATAGCAAAGCAATACGGTGGGGACATAGGTGTAAAACTTGACCCAAAAAGGATGTTTGCTAGCCGATGAAGCAAAAACAAAGGCAAGCGTCACCATCAATAGCCCGAAAACTACCGCATCATTACTTAATAAAGGACCTGAACTTTCTTCCATTGTCTACCAATACTAACCCACAACAATACCTACAATTGTCCAAAAAATCCAACGCTTACTCTCCTTTTTGATTCAATACCTGAATAAGTTCACTTAAAATCATAGCCGTAGCACCCCAAACCATCTCTCCATCTATCTCAAAGTATGGCGTTTCCAGCTGCATCCCAGCACCTACTGGAAGGTGAGTTTGCTTTCTAATTTCAGGATGGAAAAGAGAAACAACTTCTGTAGTGATGATCCGCGAGACCTCCCGCTGTTCGGGCACAAATTTTGGTTTATCCTGTACAAATCCTACCAACGGACTCACTAAAAAATTACTTGTAGGAATGAATAAATTAGAGAGACAACCGAGCACCTCCACTTTTCCGGCATCAATTCCAATCTCCTCTTCTGCTTCTCGCAAGGCCGTAAAAAGGATATCTGGATCTGTAGACTCCATTTTCCCGCCTGGAAAGCCCACTTGCCCACTGTGCACTCCCGGATACTGGGGCCGTTTGATCAAGGGAAAATATACATCCCCACCATCCGGGTAAAACAAAAGTAAAACCCCACTTTTCTTTGGAGACTCTAGCTGCGTCGTAATAAACCTTCGTAAATCAAGTGGCTTCGGGGCCATAGTTACATGCGCATCCTTACCAGGCAATTCCTTAGTAAATGCTTCTTGAAGTAACTTTTTGAGGCAATAAATATTCATAACATCAGATTGATATTCAATCTAGCCTTCAAGTAACTTGAAATAGTGTTAAATAAAAAAGGCCGGAATATAATTCCGACCTTTTCCTACTCTCAAACCTATTAAACCTATTGTAAATATTCGAAAACTAAAATTATCCGTAAGTATAGAAAATGTTTTTTTCTATTCAAACAATCGATTGCGAAAAATTTTCAAAATATTATTCGGTACTTATTTAAATCAAATTTGAGATTATTTTTTTTTTGAAACTTAAGTAAGTCCCATTTATCTGTTTTTCTTTTGCTTAGTAGGTAAGTAGAATGGTATTTTTAGCAATTCCACCTAAGCAAGTCCTAGGATTATTGGCTGCAATAGCTTATTTTTAATTTTTACTTTTTAATCTTTTTTTTTAATGAAGCCAAGCCTAATTTTTTGCTTCTGGCTGATGTTTTCAATTCAAACATCAGCGCAAATAGACCTATCCACCCAAGCATTTGGAGCCAAAAGCCAAGGATTAGGTACGGTCAAATTATACCATCGAGACGCCTGGAGCCTTGGAAACAATGTCGGTGCAATGGACCGAATCACTGAATCTGAGGTTGGTTTATCGGTAGACCAGCGATTTGGAATCCAAGAACTAAGCACTGTAGCCCTTTCTGGTATTTTCAAAAGTCAAAAAGGCAGTATCGGCATTGGTATCGCTCGTTTTGGTGGAGAGCTATTTAATCAACATCGGCTCGAACTAGGACTTGCCACCACCCGAGGAATCTTAACCTTTGGACTAAAGGCAGGATGGGTTCAAACCTATATCGAAGGTTTTGGAACTGGCAATGCCATCCAATTCTCTCTGGGTGGATTGGCAGAATTAGGACCTAAGTTTTTCTTCGGAGCACAGCTCACGAATATAAACCAAGCCAAAATCAGTAAATATTCCACCCAAAGTCTACCAACCCTGCTCCAAATGGGGACCACCTACCTCCCCTCCAAAAACTTGGAAATCCATACCGAACTTGAAAAAGACCTGAACCATCCTCCAATTTTTAAGCTTGGTCTTCAATACAGTCTTGAAAAGTGGATCATCCTACGAACCGGCATTCACTCCTACCCTACTGCTCTCAACTTTGGGCTTGGACTCCAAAAGAAAAATTATGGCTTAGACTATGCTTATGGACAAAATACGGCCTTAGGAAGAACACACCACCTATCTGTATTCTTAAAACGCTAAATATGAAAAGGATTCTAATTTTGATCAGCTTTCTCCTTCTTTCATTGCCAACAATCGCACAAGAAAACGCTCCTCCAATCTTGGATATCCAACAGCTGATGGAGCGACTCTTTCCCATACAAGATGAGGAATTGGACTACGAAGCCCTGTATGAGTTACTTCTAGAACTGTACCAGAACCCACTCGATATCAATCGGGTAACTGCAGCCGAATTGCTAGCAACCTACCTTCTTACTCCTCCACAAATACAAGCCTTTATCAACCACCAAACCACCTGGGGGGAATTTTTCTCCGTCTATGAGCTCCAATCCCTTCCCAACTGGGATAGTGCTACTTTGGTAACATTACTTCCCTTCCTGACGCTGGAAACGACTAAAAATAGCAGTAAGCCGTTTTTAGAGCGTTTACGGAGCGAGGAAAATAATTTTTTAGTCTTCCGATACCGAAAAACCTGGGAATTACGCCAAGGATATTCCAAAAATGACAGCACCATCAATCCCACAAGTCGGTACTTAGGCGACCCAAATGACTTTTTCCTGCGTTTCAGAGTTCAGCATGCCAAAGATTTCAGTCTGGGATTTATACTCGAAAAGGATGCCGGCGAAGCACTTGCCTGGGATCCAAAAACTAGCCGGTTTGGCTTCAATTTTGCCTCATTTCACCTAACACGCTATGGCTTGGCAAAATGGAAAACCATTTCCCTAGGGGATTACCAAGCTAGCTTTGGTCAGGGTTTAGTGTTTGGTGCTGGATTTAGTTTGGGTAAAGGTGCTGAAACAGTTCCTACTGTACGAAGAAGCAGCTTGGGACTTCTACCCTACACTGCAAGCATTGAAAGTGGGTTTTTTCGAGGCATTGGGCTAACCCGGCAGATGGGCCCCTGGCAAAGTAGTCTTCTTATTTCCTCAATTGGGAAGGATGGACGAGTGAACCAGTCGAAAGATTCCCTAGACTCAGTGCTAAAGACAATAACTAGCCTATCCCAAACTGGCTTACATCGTAGTTTGAGCGAGCTCTCCACCAAAAATCAAGTCCGAGAAACCAACCTAGGCAGCAACCTCCAATATAACGCTAACTCTGGACGATGGACTGCTGGATTGAACCTTCTTCATACTCAATTTAGCATTCCATGGATCCGAAATTCAAACAGCTACAATGCATTTGATTTTTCGGGCCAAAGCAATCAGGTTGGCAGCATCTACGCCAACCTTTCCTGGAAGAACTTTGCTTTCTTTGGTGAGTCCGCCCGATCTAGAAGCCAAGGGCAAGGAACAGTTCTAGGATTCGTTAGTAGCTTGAGCAGAACGGTGGATTTTTCCCTGCTATGGAGGAGCTATGATCGACACTTCCAAAGTTTATACGCTACGGCATTTGCTGAAGGCACCCGCCCTAGCAACGAGCGGGGGGCATACTTAGGGTTTCAGCTTAAGCCTTCGGCTACAATCAAACTCAATGCATATGTAGACTTTTTTACCTTTCCTTGGCTTAAGTTTCGGGTATCTACCCCTTCCAATGGACAGGAATGGTTGGTTCGCTGGAGCTACCAACCCCAAAAAAATAGGTTAGTCCTCTTTCAATTTAAACAAGAACGTAAAATGAGGAACCTCTCGGAAGAGGATGAATTTACGCCGACTGAACAGGTAAGATTTATCCTTAAAAGTCATGCCCAGGCAAGCTTAGAAATGGATATTTCAACAGAATTGACAAGTCGATCTAGGGTACTTTGGAATCAAGTGACCTTCAATCAAAAAAAAACGCAGGGGTGGATGCTGATTCAAGAATGTTCTTTTACACGGCCCAACTGGAAACTTACCGCAAGAATGGCCTTATTTGATACCGACACTTTTGACAATAGGCTCTATGCATATGAGCAAAATGCAGTAGGCACATTTGCAATTCCTGCCTTCTCTGGAAGAGGCAGTAGACAGTACCTATTGGCCCAATACCGGATTCACTCGAGGCTTACGGCCTATTTTCGAATTGCCCAAACTTACTATAGAGACCGAGAGGTAATCAGCTCAGGGATGCAGGAAATTTCTGGCTCCAAACAAACCGATACAGTGCTACTACTTCGTTATGCGTTGCATTAATTTTTTCATGAGCGGTAAGATAGTCACCTTGCTTTTTGATAAATTGATAAAAAAATG
>JAQCJI010000041.1 GCA_027593175.1 Bacteroidota bacterium
CAACCGATAGGTAGAATGGGGACTCCGGCCGAGATTGCAGAATTGGCCTATTTTATTTCTTCCGATGCCGGCAAGTTCATTACCGGATCTAATTTTACCATAGATGGCGGGTTTACAGGAATCAAAATGTAATCCACTTCACCAATTTCAATTACAGACAAAAACCCATTAAACCTACCCTATCCATGAAATTAATCCGATTTGGAGCAGCAGGCAAAGAACTTCCAGGCATAGAAGATCCTACAGGCAAACGCTTGGATTGTTCTTCCTTTGGAGAAGATTGGAATGAATCATTTTTTGAGAACCAAGGCTTGGAACGATTTAGGGATTGGTTGACAATCCACCAAAGCTCCCTCAACGAAATTCCAGCTGAGACCCGTCTCGGCTCTCCCATTGCCCGCCCCTCCAAGATCCTTTGCATCGGTCTGAATTACCGAAAGCATGCCGAAGAAGCAGGTATGCCTGTTCCCGAGGCCCCTATCCTCTTTATGAAGGCGAGCAGCTCCCTTTGTGGACCTTTTGACCCCATTTACATTCCACGGAATTCCACTCAAACCGACTGGGAAGTGGAGTTGGCCGTGGTCATCGGCAAACGAGCAAAGTACGTCACTAAAGAAAATGCATACGACTACATTGCTGGCTATTGCGTTCACAACGATGTCAGCGAGCGAGACTTTCAGTTGCGGCATGGCGGGCAATGGACAAAAGGAAAAAGTGCGGACCATTTTGCTCCATTAGGCCCCTACCTTGTCACCAAAGACGAAATACCAGACCCACATCAACTATCCATTTGGCTGGAAGTAAATGGGGAGCTTCTCCAAAATAGCAACACGGGAGATTTGATTTTTGACATTCCTACGCTGGTTTCTTACGTGAGCAATTACATGACCCTGCTTCCAGGAGATGTAATATCTACTGGAACACCGGCAGGCGTGGGAATGGGCTTGAAGGAGCCGCGTTATTTAAAACCTGGAGATCGCGTTCGCCTAGGAATCCAAGGATTAGGAGTATCCGAACAAGTAGCCATTCAAGACCCAGAGGCATGAGAATCGACGCGCATCAGCACTTTTGGAATTATGATTCCGAGCGATTTGACTGGATAACCGATGACATGGCTGAACTTCGGAGAGATTTTCTCCCTGAAGACCTGTACCCAATCCTGCAAACCTCCCAAATCGACGGTTGCATTGCTGTGCAAGCAGAGGAGCATCTTCGAGAAACAGAATTTTTGCTCGAACTAAGTGAAACCTATCCTTGGATCCTCGGGGTAGTAGGTTGGGTTGAGCTAGCTCAGGACAACTTAGATGAGCTGCTGGATACCTGGTCCAGTAACAGTAAGTTGCTTGGATTTCGAGAAGTCCTCCAATCCAAGGAACCAGAATACATGCTCCGTAAAGATTTTATTCGCGGAATTCGGAAAATTGGGCAACGGGGGTACACCTATGATCTACTCACCTATCCGCATCAGCTCAGTGCCGCACTAAAACTGGTCGATTCCTGTCCCAATCAAGCCTTTGTCATCGATCATTTGTCTAAGCCAGAAATCAAGGGTGGGGATTGGAAAGCATGGAAAAAAAGTCTTCAACCCTTTAGTGAGCGTGAGCTGGTTTGCGCCAAGGTTTCAGGACTCGTAACTGAAGCTGATTGGAAAAGATGGAATTCCAGCCACCTATTCCCCTACTTAGAAATTGCCCTAGAATTATTTGGACCAAAAAGGCTCCTTTTTGGAAGCGATTGGCCCGTGTGCCTGGTTGCAGGAGATTACAAAAAGGTTGTTGGAGTGATTGAATCATTCGCTGACCAACTTTCAGGGGAGGAAAAAGATGCTGTTTTAGGAGAAAATGCTCAGGAATTTTACAAAATTTAATTCGTATCGAACCAAACATGGATTTACAACTACAGGATAAAATCATCTTAGTTTCTGGCGGTGCAAAGGGCATTGGAGGAGCCATTTCAAGAGGACTTATCGAAGAAGGGGCTATTCCCGTCATCATTGACCCTTCCGAAACGGAGGGGAAGGAACTCGTGGATTTTGCTAAAGGAAAAGCCTTGCACCTCAAAAAACGACTTTTCTCCGCAGCAGATGCAGAAGAAGTCGTTCAAAAAGTGCTTTCCACTTATGGTAGAATTGATGGATTGGTAAATAATGCTGGCACTAACGACGGGGTAGGATTGGAAAAAGGAAGCCCAGAGGCTTTCCTTCAGTCCGTTGAAAAAAATGTTGGGCATTACTATTTCCTTGCCCATTATGCCCTGGAAGCTTTGAAAAAATCCAAGGGGGTGATTCTTAATATTTCCTCTAAAACTGCCGTTACAGGGCAAGGCAATACATCTGGCTATGTAGCTGCAAAGGGCGCTCAGCTAGCACTCACACGAGAGTGGGCCGTAGAGCTACTTCCCTACCATATTCGAGTCAATGCAATAGTTCCTGCGGAGGTCTATACGCCTATGTATGCAACTTGGATTCAGTCCTTTCCAAATCCAGAAGAAAAATTGGATGAAATTAGCCGTAGGGTCCCACTCCAAAATCGAATGACCACCGCATCTGAAATTGCAAACATGGCCCTATTTCTTCTCTCCGAAAAAGCTTCGCACATCACCGGACAGCATATTTTTGTTGATGGTGGCTATACTCACTTAGATAGAGCCTTATGAGCACCAAAGCTGAACTTGTTCCCAAAAAACTGATATTTTCATTTATTCTAATTACTTCCTTGTTTGCGTTATGGGGATTTGCCAATGACATCACCAATCCCATGGTGGCCGCATTTAAGCGGGTGTTAGAACTCACGAACACCCAAGCCTCCTGGGTACAACTGGCCTTTTATGGTGGGTATTTCACCATGGCCTTGCCTGCAGCCTTTTTTATTAAAAAATACTCTTATAAAACTGGGGTTCTCCTTGGGTTAGCCCTCTATGGCTTAGGAGCCTGTCTTTTTTACCCCGCTGCAGCATTGGAAAGCTATGGATTCTTTTTAGCAGCACTTTACATCCTAACCTTTGGATTAGCATTTCTGGAAACTACTGCCAACCCCTACATCCTCTCCATGGGTCAGGAAGAAACCGCCACGCAGCGCTTAAACTTGGCGCAAGCATTTAATCCTATGGGTGCATTAGCAGGCCTATTTATTGCAAAAACCTTCATCCTCAACGATCTCCAAAGTTCTGCCACCGACGAATCAGGCAAGGTATATCTTTTCGATAGTCTCAATGAAGCCACAAAAGCAGCCATCCGAAATAATGATTTGCTCGTAATACGAGATCCTTATGTGATACTAGGACTTGTGGTCTTGGTGATTTTGGTGGTCATCGCTTTGGTGAAAATGCCAGAAACAAAGGTTGATGGTGGTAAAGTAGACTTTATCCCAACAATCAAGCGGTTGGTAAAGAATAGAAATTTTGTTGAGGGTACATTAGCACAGTTGGTATATGTAGGTGCTCAAATTATGGTTTGGACCTATATTTACCAGTACGCAGAAGCACTAGGCATCTCTACATACGACGCAGTAAATTATGCCTTCACTTCCTTAGGCGTATTTTTAGTAGGAAGATGGGTCTGTACATTCCTATTGCGAATCATCCCAGCTGCAAGACTCTTGTCCTGGTTTGCCGTATTGGCAATGGTCCTTACGCTTGGGGCTATTTTCATCACAGGGATGGTAGGACTCTATTCGCTTGTCGGAGTTAGTTTTGCCATGTCGTTGATGTTTCCCACAATCTATGGAATTGCACTTGAAGGCCTTGGAGAGGATTCCAAATTTGCTGCTGCATTTCTAGTCATGGCCATCGTAGGTGGAGCCATCATGCCCACATTACAAGGTATGATTCTGGATTTGGGAGGCAAAGGCTACACAGATCTCTTAATTCTTGGAGTCTCAGAAGTTAACTTCTCCTTTATCTTACCTTGGGCATGCTTCCTACTCGTGTTCCTATTCGCCATCAGAGTCAGAAAATAGGTCCATCTGTCTTTTTCCTCCTGCTATGAAAATATTTGTCCTAATCTGTGATCTTAAAAATGAGCCTGAGGCCATTGAAGCCTATGTACGGTGTCATAAACAAGTAGATCCAGCCATCCTGGAAAGTATACGTGTAGCGGGAATCCTGGAGATGAGTATTTATCGATGGGCACAGCGCCTCAGTATGATTCTCATCACCTCCGATGACTTTAGCTTTGATAAAAAAGCGGCACTGGATCTGGCCAACCCAAAAGTTCAAGAATGGGAGGCATTCCTTGGGCAGTACCAAACTAATCTTCCTGGCACTCCTCCTAACTGGAGGTGGGCCCTTACAGAAAAAATATTCAGCTTCACCTCCTGAGGCATGGGTCGAAGGACCCCGCAACAGCCCCTCCAAAGAAAATAAACTTAACGCTATGAAATATATTCTGACCCTTCTCACTTTCCTCTCCTCTAGTAGCCTAGCTTTTTCCCAGACTCATCAGCTAAACTTATGGCCGGGCCTACCTCCTCTTCAAAAAGTCTCGGATCAACAAGAAAAATCCGTACAAGAGGGCATTGTTCGTATTTCAAATGTTCAAATCCCAAGCATAGAAGTGTATTTACCCACCCAGCAAATCGCTACCGGTGAGGCGGTGCTAATTTTTCCAGGTGGAGGATATGGCATTTTGGCCTACGATTGGGAGGGAACTGATTTTGCAAAGTGGTTGAATGCGCAAGGAATTGCGGGTATAGTGGTCAAGTATCGATTGCCACTGTCCACCTCTCTCACAGATCCCAAGGAAGTTCCCTTGCTCGATGCACAACGAGCCATCCGATTGGTACGGCAACATGCTGAGTCCTGGCATATCAATCCGTCCAAGGTGGGGATCATGGGGTTTTCTGCTGGAGGGCACCTAGCTGCTACTTTGAGCACCTCCTTTGAACATCAGCTACCCCTTGAAAAAGACGTGATTGATAATCTCTCGGCTAGACCAGATTTTTCAATTCTAGTCTACCCAGTGATCTCTTTTCGAGATGCTCCTACCCATGGTGGCTCAGGCAAAAATCTTATTGGGGACCCCACAAATCCTGAATTAATGGAGCGGTTTTCCAACGAACTTCAAGTTACAGCAAACACCCCACCCACTTTTCTGGTACATGCCCAGGATGACAAGGCAGTACCCCTTGAAAATTCCTTACTTTATTTTCAAGCGCTCCATCGCCATGGTGTCAAAGCAGCATTGCACATCTACCCAACTGGTGGACATGGCTTTGCATTTGGCTTGGGAAAAGGAGCTGTGTCAGGATGGCGAGAAGTACTGCTTGGTTGGCTAAAAGAAACCATCAAATAAGCCCAAAAGTAGTACCTCTCGATTCTTTAAATTCGAAATTAAACGATTCATTAATTGAACAAACAATGCCTATTCGTGTAATTGCCTTTGATGCGGACGATACCCTTTGGATAAATGAGACCTATTTCCGTGAAGCTGAAGAAAAATTTACCAGCATCTTGGAAGATTTTCTTCCTCAGCATGCGATCATGAAGGAACTTTACCGGACTGAAATTAGTAATCTAAGTCTTTATGGTTATGGAATTAAAGGCTTTATGCTATCCATGATCGAGACTGCCATTCGTATTTCTAGTGGGCAAATGCCTATTTCACTTGTAGAAAAAATAATTGGAATTGGTCAAGAAATGCTTGAAAAGCCGGTGGATTTACTTCCAGGTGTGAAAGATGTCTTGCAATCCCTTCAAGGAAAATACCGCATCGTACTTGCTACCAAAGGTGATTTAGTGGACCAGGAACGGAAACTTCAAAAATCAGGATTGGAAGGCTACTTCCACCACATCGAAATCATAAGCGAAAAACGGGTGTCGGATTACAAAAAATTGATTGGTCGACTCGATATTCAAGCCAGCGAATTCGTAATGATCGGAAATAGTCTCAAATCAGATGTCCTGCCGGTATTGGAACTTGGAGGATATGGAATACATGTTCCTTTTCATACCACTTGGGTGCACGAACAAGTAGACCATGAAGTAAAACACGAGCGATTTTTTACGGCGGAGCACCTCGAAGAGGCAAGGGCCCACATTCAATCTTTCCTCTAAACTGCCTCTACTGGCAATTAATAGGATGGGCTCAACTGCTAGCTAGATTCTTGTTGATGACCGAACGCTTCGCCAAACTAGGGGCTGTTCTCAATCTTCCAATTATCCTCAATGTCTTTGTGATTACCATTTCCATGGAATTTGGAGGAACTTCACTGATCACAGGGTTGATGCTTGCTGCCAATTTAATGCTGTTGATCTGGCATTGGAGAGAGCTAAGATCCTTGATTAATTTACCACACCAAACTGAATCCAAAGATCAAGAGGATAATAAATCCTTGTGGGAGATTACAGGAGTGCTACTTTTTCCCTTTACTGCAGGATATCGGTTACTATTTGATTTTTATAACCCTTTTTTCTGGTTTGGAGTGGGTTTTATAATCGGACTTAGTGCCTTCCTAATTCGTATTGTGCAGCGCAATCAATCCAAAAAGAATCTGAACCAATCCTAAGGAAAAACCTGAACCACTAGAAATAATCCAGTTGTGCAGTGGCTGAAGGTAAACCCGAGGGTAAGAAAAGGCGAATCTATTTTTGGAGTTGACCTGGACGATAAGAGCTCGCCTTCCTTTTTTCAACATCTTCTCTGTAAAAGCTTATCTCTTTGAATTGGGCATCCGCATAGCGCTGGCCTTGATCAAAGAAATGAGGGGATTGTGGATCTGCATGCTGCCCTCCTGCTAAAATGGATTTTGCACGAACTTTCGGGCCAAACTCTACGACTGCTACAAAGCTATTGCCTCGGTAGCCGTATAGCCGCTTTGTATTTTCAGTTGCTCTCGCTCCATACGCAGCCAAGGCACCCCAATTTCCAGATGCCAGCCCTACCGGCACATACGGCTTGCCGTCATCGAAGTCAGCATCAATGGCTCCACTCAGCCGCTGAAAACGGTTGATTTCTCCCCAAGGAGTGTTCCAAGTGCCAAAATCTCGAGTCATTTGTTCCAGTGTCCGGATAAATACCTCTTTGATTTCGGCAGGCGTAGGAACTTTTACACTTAAATCTTCCTGCACGAAGCGATTCAAACTTCTAAAGCGGCGTTGGTAGTTTTCCCCATAAAAATGAGCAATAGACATGGCCACCGACTCCTTGGAGGTTTTAAAATCCCAAGATTGGATGAGCTGCAATGCCGGTCCAAAACTGGCGGGAAGTGTGGAAGAAATGGCGCCCACCAATTCTGGAATTAAAAATGAAAATGCGGGAAGGTAGGGATCATAGGCTAACTGGAGAAAGCTATCCAAGTTGAGCTTCTCTTTTTGCTGAGACAGCAGCTGGCTTGCATGAAGCCCACGGAAATTTTCTTGATCTGGAGCCATGTATACTGGATAATCCTCTTTTTTGGGGCTGAACTCTCCCGCCGCGGTAAAAGGGGTGGAATTGCAATTTTGGATCCATCCTGTACCGGGATTTAGAATAAGAATGCTCTCATCCACAGTATGCAGCCCCTGCCAATCTGTACCAGGATCAGTCCCATCGACAGGTTTTGAAAAATCAATCTCCGGATTTCGCTTGGGAATAAAATTTCCATGGAAATACGCAATATTCCCCTCTCCATCGGCAAAAACAGTGTTATTAGAGCTGTTGGTGCGGATATCCATCATCTCCTTGAATTCCGAGAAATTGGCTAGCTTAGTTCGGGTATAGCTCTGCACCAAAGCTTGAACTGGATCCCAGTTGATTTTTGTCGCCACCCACTTTCCTTGTTCTAGATGTGTAATGGGACCATGGTGGGTTCGGTAGATGATAAACTCCTTTTCCTTGATCCGCTCCCCATCTTTATATTTCAAGGTGATTTTTTGGGTGTCAACAGGTCTTTTTTCATTTCCATAACGGTAAGAGAATTTGCCATTTTCCTCAGAAATATCTTCTACGAATTCATCGATAATGTCCACAAAAGTAGAAGTATGTATCCAACCAGTTTTTTCATTGAAGCCTTGGTAAATAAAAAACTGCCCCCAGGTAACGGCTCCATAAGCATTGAGGCCTTCCTTACTGATTGCATGAACTTCCGGCCTAAAGTAAAAGGAGGTATGAGGATTGATAAGCAGCATCGCATTGCCTGATTCAGACCTGCTTGGGGCTATCGCAATGCCATTGGAGCCTTTGGGCTCTTCAAGCAAAAGTGGTGTGAATTGACCTTGATCTTCTCCTAATCCTAAAGTGGCCTTGGGTTCATAAAAGGCTTTCAATTGTGCCGTGGAGATGCGTTCCAAATCTCCTCCAATGGATCCCTCAAAGAAAAATAGGGGCATCCATGGCTCGTAATGAGTGATAACCTGAGGCTTTACCTCTGGATGTGTGTGCAAATAATAGTTGACTCCATCTGCAAAGGCAACACATAATTCTTTCAACCAATCCGGTGCTTGGCTATATACTTTTTGGACTTCCTCCGTAGTCATGTAAAGCTGTGCTCGCAGATCAGAATACAATTCCCTCTCCCCTTCCAGCTCAGCCAATCTTCCTAAGGCCCAAAGGTAATTGCGTTCTACTCTTCTGAAATCATCCTCGCATTGCGCGTAAAGCAATCCAAAAACCACATCCGCATCGGTAGGGCCATAGATATGTGGAACCCCAAAATCATCCCGAATAATCTCTACCTTTTTTGCTTGAGCCTCCCATCGGTCCTTTTCCTGTTGTTTTGCTTGGGCAGTAGAAGCAAAGAAGATTAAAGCAATAAAAGTGTGCGTAAATAGAAGATAAGATTTCATGCTAGGATAGTTTGAACTTTCAAGGTAGTATTTTTTGAAATTAGTGGCGTACAGCTTAAAAAAATCATAAAAAGCGATGCGGATAAATTCCTTCGGGAGCATCAAGTACCAAAAGCCGAATTCAGTTTTTAATTGGAATTTAATCCTTCATTTTTCTTCCAAAATAGATTTTTTAGCCCGATTATGCCTATTTTTGGCTTTTTAAAACCGTGGAATCATGAAAAAAATAGCTGTGTTTACCTCTGGTGGTGATGCACCTGGAATGAATGCCTGTATTCGTGCAGTCGTAAGAACTGCCATCTACCATGGCCTTGAAATCTGTGGGATCAACAGGGGCTATGAAGGAATGATTGAGGGAGATATCAAGCGAATGCAATCGCATTCAGTTTCCAACATTATACAACGCGGAGGAACAATCCTTAAATCAACTCGTTCCATGGAATTCATGACTCCTGAGGGAAGAAAAAAGGCCTTTGATCACTTGAAAGCTCTTGAGATAGAAGGATTAATTGCCATAGGTGGGGACGGAACTTTCACCGGAGCAAAGATATTTTTTGAGGAATTTGGGATTCCGACAGTGGGATGCCCAGGTACCATTGACAACGACATTTACGGAACCGACTATACCATTGGATTCGATACAGCAGTGAATACAGCGCTAGATGCTATCGACAAAATTCGAGATACTGCTGCTGCCCACGACCGGGTTTTCTTCATTGAAGTGATGGGGAGGGATGCAGGTTTTATAGCCGTTGAATCTGGTATTGGAGGAGGTGCTGAATTTGTGCTTGTACCCGAAACAAAAAGTGATATTGATTTAATTGTCAAGTCCTTAAAAAATCTTAGAAAAAGTAAGAGTTCAAGTATAATCGTAGTCTCTGAAGGCGACGAATTGGGCTCGGCGGAGACGGTAATGAAACTTGTAAGAGACCAAATCCAAGACCCAACCAAAGATTTTAAAGTAACTACCTTGGGACACATTCAACGGGGCGGCAAACCTACAGCACGAGATCGTGTATTGGCTAGTCTCAGCGGAATGGCGGCAGTTGAAGGGCTACTTGGAGGTAAAACAAATTGTATGGCAGGTGTCATGAACGGGCAACTAGCGTACACGTCATTTGAAGATTGTATAGGTAAACCCAAACCAATTATTCCAGACCACTTGAAATTAATTAATCTACTCAGTATTTGATATGGGGTTCATTCCTTTGTTTTTAACTGCTTCGGCTGCTTGCATCTTGTTTTTCCTAACGGTTAGGAATTCCATGCGCGCCAAGTTAACCCTCCAAAGAAATTTAGCCTCCCAGCTTGCACTAGCCCACCCAGAGTTGGGGATTGCAACGGGTGAACTAGTTGATCCTGAGAAAATTCAGCAAGCCTTAAAAAATGAAGCCACTCAAAATAAGATTCCTCAAACTAGCATTGAATTATTGAGAGCTATTAAAGTCAATCAATACCAGTTCAACAGATTAATCAAAAAAGCCCCTTACAACTGGGTGGCTGCATTTGGGGGATTTAAGGCGATTTGATTGTTCAGGTAAGCAAAAATTTCAAGCTCCTGCTTGGGATGAAACCAGCGAATCAAGGGATCTCTTCGAAACCAAGTCAGCTGCCTTTTGGCATAGCGCCTAGAATTACGCTTAAGTAATCGAATCATTTCTTGCTCGTCGTACTTCCCTTTTAAAAATTCAAATATCTCGGTATAGCCTAAGGTTTGAAGTGCATTCAACCCCCTGCTCGCAAACAATCCCTCCGCTTCTTCAAATAAGCCCTTGCTGAGCATCAGCTCCATTCGTGTGTCAATCCGCTGATAGAGCTCTTCTCGCGGTAGATCCAAACCAATTTTTATAATTTCGAAAGACCGATGCACCTTATTTTTTGTTCGATATAAACTGAATTTCAAACCAGTACCCTTCCATACCTCCAGGGCTCGTATCAATCGCTGCGGGTTGGCCCGATCAACCTGAGCAAAAAACTCTGGATCTATCGCCTCAACGGTTACCTGAAGCCATGCCAAGCCTTTCTCTTCAAATTCTTTAGTCAACTCAAGTCGAATTTCAGGGGACACATCCGGAATTGTATCTAGTCCATTGGCTATCACATCTGCAAAAAGCCCTGTCCCTCCCGTCATCAAGACCACCTGGTTTTTTTTAAATAAGTATTCCAATAGATTTAAAGCATCCTTCTCATATTTTCGAACATCGTAGGACTCCTGGATCGATAGGGTATTGATAAAGTGATGGTGAATTTCCGCCAGCGCCTCAGCACTTGGCTTAGCGGTACCATGATTCATTTCCCTATAAAACTGTCGACTATCGCAGGAAAGAATCTCCGTCTCGTATTTTTTGGCTAGCTTTAAACAAAGGTCAGATTTACCAACAGCTGTTGGCCCTACAACGAGAATCAAATACTTAGGGTCAGTTGGCATCACTCAATTTTTAAAACTTAAAAGTCAGCAGGTTTGGGATGAAAAGCAAAAATATCTTGATCATAGAAAATAAGGAACAAGATCGAAAGCTAATGGAATACTTGATTGGACAGATCCATTCCTTCCAAAGTTTTACTCAGGGTAATGATGCCTTATCCCAATTGGCAAATTATGATCCTTATTTAATTTTAATATCTCTTCAACTAATTGATATTGAGCCGATTTTGTTTTTACAAAAAGTAAGAGCAGAAGTGGGTTATTCCTGCCTTTTAGTCGGCCTTTCTTCTACTACAGACCAGACACAAACCTCATACTTTAGGGAACAAGGCTTCGATGAGGTGATTTCAAAGCCCATTCGTCCCAAAGAGCTTATTCTTAAAATTCAAAATTTAGTGGAAAGGCAGCGTGAAACTGGCTCCAATGACTTGAAAAAATCAGATTCACTCCAAATACTTAACCCCGAAGTTTACCAGCAGCTGCTTCGCTTGAGTTCAAAAGAAGTAATTCTTCAGGTGTTTTTCGACTTTGTGGTAGAATGTAAAAACCTAGTTCAGCTTTTGGAAACAAATAGAAAAAATGAAATAGCAGTGGAAATTTTACGCACTATTCATACACTAAAAGGGAATTCCGGTACATTAGGTGCCGAAAAACTCTATGCGGCTGCCAAGTGCAGTGAATCCTTAGGCAAACAGCAAAAAAGCATTGAATTTGCTGAAAGTCTTCACTACCTTAAGGCTACTTTACAGGAGTTTCAAGAATTTTTAAAGAAAGAACCAAGTTTGTACCATGCATAATCAAATGAAGATTTTAGTAGGTGAGGATAGCTCAATAATCATCAACCTGACTAAAAGTGTTTTAGCTTTTGAGAATTACAGCATGAAAGCAGCTCGGAACGGGAAGCAAGTGTTGGAGATGCTCACTGACGAAGATTTTGACTTGATCTTGATGGATATCACGATGCCTCAAATGGACGGCATCGAATGCACCAGGGAAATTAGAAAATTGGCTGACTCAAAAAAAAATAGCATTCCCATCATTGCGATTACTGGTAATGCCGCCAATCACACTCCAGAAGATTTCCGAAAGCTTGGGTTTAATGACTTCATTCAGAAACCATTAAATTACGACTTAGTCTTAGCTAAAGTTAAAAAAATCCTGAGTTAGTCCATGGTAATCAAATACACCAAAAACTTTTTGGACAAATTGGAAAATTTGTTTGCCTCCTCCTCCTACCACCTTCGCTATGAAAAAGGAAATTTCAAATCTGGCTATTGCTTGCTTAAAGACACCAAAGTATTAATCATCAACAAGTACTTCCCCTTAGAAGGTAAAATCAACGCTCTGATCGATATTCTTGCTGAATTAGACCTTGACCCGAAAGAATTCAAAGAAAAAGTAAACCAAGATTTCCTTTCTGAATTACGCCAAACAACTCTTAAATTTTGACCATCACCTTTTTGGGAACAGGCACCTCCCATGGAGTCCCAGTAATAGGATGTCCCTGCCCAGTGTGTCAATCCCTCGATTTTAGAGACAAAAGATTTCGAACTTCCATTCACTTGGAGGTCATGGAACAATCTTTTGTCATCGATACTGGGCCTGATTTCCGCATGCAAATGCTAAGAGAAGGAATAAAACGGTTGGATGCAGTACTTTTTACACATGAACACAAAGACCATACTGCCGGCTTGGATGATATCCGCCCCTTTAATTTTTACCAGAAAGCGGACATCCCAATATTTGGTCGCCAAGCGGTACTGGAACAACTTCAACGCGAGTTTGCGTATATTTTTAATGATAAAAGATACCCAGGCGTACCGCAGGTCGCTTGCGTGGAAATTAATCACCTCGCCTTTCAAATCAATGGCATAGGAATCATTCCTATACCAGTTCTCCACTACAAACTTCCCGTTTTGGGATTTAGGATTGGTGATTTTAGCTACATCACCGACGCAAACCACATCCCTGAAGAGTCCTACTCCCTTCTAGAGGGAACAGAAATTTTGGTACTCAATGCCTTGCAAAAGGAACCCCATATCTCACATTTTAATTTGGATCAAGCGATTGAACAAGCACAGCGAATTGGTGCAAAAAAAACCTACTTTACCCATATCGCACATCGCCTTGGAAAGCATGGTGCCGTAGAAAAAGAACTTCCTGAAGGGATATTTTTAGCGTATGATGGACTAAAGCTACGTGTTTAGACATGCACCTAACCTATCATTTCCTTCGGTTCCTCGCACCCGCATTATCCGATTCTTTTGCTGGAAGCACAGTAGTTTCCTGCTTCTCTCAAAGCAAGGATGAACTAGTACTAGAAACTGAAGGACCGCAGGAAACGCGATTTATTCGAGCCCATTTACTCCCACCACAAGTTTACCTTTCCTTTCCAAACCAGTTTCACCGCGCCAAAAGAAACACTGTCAGCCTATTTGATCCCTTAATTGGTGAGCAAATTCTGTCTTGTAGGGCTTTTTCCAATGAGAGAGCCCTAAAATTTGAGCTTTCCTCTGGAAAAGTGTTAATTCTTAAACTCCATGGCAACCGCAGCAACTGTCTACTCTACCTCCCCGAAGCAAATGAACCTACAGCACTTTTTAGAAATGCCATTTCTGAAGATAAAAACTTGGATTGGAGAAGTTTAGACCGTGAATTGAACCTAAGTTTGGAGCACTTTATTTTTTTAGAAGGGAATGTTTCGCAGTTTTTACCTACCCTCGGTCCAGTGCCTAGAGCTTGGCTAAAAGAAAAGGCTTACCTAAATAAAACCCTCCATGAGAAATGGATTTTGATCGAAGAATTAGTAGATCTCTTGGATAGTCCTCTATATGCTTTGGTGGAAAAAGAAGGAGAATTACTACTCAGCCTGCTGCCGGAAGCCCAGGCTAAAGCTACCTATGCAGACCCCATAGCTACCTGTAATGAACTTTTTTACCAGGCTTTGGTATTGGGGAGTTTTGAAAAAGAAAAAAATAACCTGCTGAAATCCTATCAGGATCAACTGAAAAGAACTCAAGCCTATCTTAAAAAATCCACAGAGAAACTAAAAGAACTTAAGGATTCTCCCCCTCCTTCCCAGCTTGCAGATGTGCTTATGGCCAATCTACATGTATTTGAGGAAACCCTTGGAGTAGTCGAACTTGAAAATTTCTACACCGGGAAAATCGTGAAAGTAAGTCTCAAGCCCAACCAAAAACCACAGGAACTCGCAGCATCACTGTACCGTAAATCTAAAAATAGACAGCTAGAATTAGATCAATTGGAGAAGACGATTGCGGCAAAAAAAGAGCAGGAGAAGTCACTTCAAGCCTTACTCGATCGACTTAAAGAAGCAATTGATTTCCGAGGTTTGAAGGAGTTTAAAAAAGAACACAAGGAAGATCTTCCTGCTATAAAAAATGAATTAGGCAGCCCCTTCAAAGTATTTGAAATAGAAGGATTTACCATTTGGGTTGGTAAATCTGCCAAAGATAATGACGAGTTGCTTAGGAACTTTGTGCACAAGGATGATCTATGGCTACATGCAAGACAAGTTCCTGGTTCCCATGTGATCATTCGAAGAAAAGGAATGCCTACTGTTCCTCAGCAAGTCTTGGAGAGGGCTGCTTCCTTAGCTGCATTTTATTCCAAACTAAAAACAGATTCCCTGAGCCCTGTGATAGTCACAGAAGCAAAATTTGTAAGAAAAGTGAAAGGTTCCGCGCCTGGATCAGTGGTGGTTGACAAAGAAAAAGTGATTTTGGTAGCTCCCAAGGGCCCCGATAAAGACACAGCACTTAACCAGTAATTTCATATGTAAAGAGGATTTTCCTACTTGATTTCTCCTTTTTCAACAGGGCTTCTATCGTATTTTTACTATCCTACGAGCGGAAAAACAAGACCATAAAGACAAAATTAGCCTAAGTAAACGTCTGTAGGTTTCTTTTGAATCAAGTTGCGACTCAATACTCCAAGAAGGCCGCTGCATCCACCCAAAATAAAGCCCAACACTGCGGTAAGGAGCATCAAACTTAGTCCAGATCCGAAGCCCATTAATGCGCCCATCTTATCAGGTAGTGCGCTAGAAGTCACTGCAGAAATGTAAACCGTCTGACCTAACCAAACTAGGCCCATTCCAAGGCCTCCTCCTAAAAATCCACCCCATACACTAGGACGAATCAATGCCGCAAGTAGGGTTACGGCAATCATGATTACCCAATAAGGGGCAACGATGTTTAGAAATACCCCCAATAAGGCACTCAAGAGGGTAAATAATAGAAATTTCATGGATTGCCTTAGTTTAAAATCGTTTTGAACAATACTCCTTTTTGATCTCCCTTCTTCTTAAGACCAAAATCTACATAATCCCCATTAGCCCAAATGGGTATAAAGTTATCGTAAAATCTACTTCCTGGATTTCCTGACTGACCTCCAGGATAAATTCCAAACGCGTTGATGGTCGAACCTAACTCCACCACCATTCGCCAACTCGCACCATTCCTGCTTCCTGTCGCATTAAGGATACCTGCTCCACCACCGGTGTACACATTAAAGACTGAGAAGGCCTTGAAATTAGGAACGAGGTGCTGAACAGTTGTTTTTTTGTAGTTTGCCCAACCATAATTTCCCTCTTTGCTTTCCCACTTCTTCATGGCCACGAGTAAGGAATCAAAACCTACACGCACATGGTAATGAGCCGTTTGAACCCCTGCCGCCATGTGCACATCAAATAGCTCATCCTCAGGAGAAACGCTCATCAAAGCGATAGTTTGGTAGTTATTGGGACGCACCACAGGTGCTCCTTGTTCCATTAATTCTCTCCAGATGCTCTCTGTAGTTTCAGCAAACCAAATGGAATAAAGTGTTTGCCCTTTTTTGGCAGGATCAGCAAAAAAGTCCCAAGCCTTCAAATCAGCTAGGTACTTTTGAGCTTCCTTTGTAGACGATCCATGATTAGCAAGCAAATTGAGCATTACGGGCAACGACTCTGCCGCTTGTAAGTTGTAGGAATCGTACTGCAAAGCCTTCATGTCCTCCACTGTAATTTGTTCCATTCCGGATAACTTGCGGTTTAACCTACGGTTTCTGTAGTGCTCAAACGAATTATCAAACACATAGTAGGGATAAGTGCTATCTACGGGATGCTGGTTGGCAGAAGAAACAAACCCTCGCTCAGGATTGAAAGTGCTCGCATTGTGTTCAAAAGGAATGTAACCTTGCCATTCCATCCGCGGATCTGCACCATCCATGAAGAACTTGCCTTGCTCTTCCCATTTCAATGGAAATTTACCTTGAATTCGCATGGCGATATCCCCACTTTTAGAGGCAAACACAAAATTTTGAGCCGGAGCGGCATAATTTTTTAAGGCCTCGGTATACTGCTCGTGATTGGTAGCCTTATTCAGTTGAATAAAGGTCTTCTGTTCATTCGAAGTGCCTTGATGCACAATCCAACGGAGCGCAAAATTAACATCCTGACGATCTGCCTTGAAGGATTGATCGTATACTACCGGTCCATAGTGTGTATATACGACGGTATCCAAAAATACCTCTTGGCCTTTTACTCCGATTTCTTCTACTCTAAATTCAGTTGGTTTCCATTCCTGACCGTATTTGTATGCTTTTCTAGATGCATCCTGAAAGGTGATTTTATACCAGTCTCGTGTATCCTTAGTAGCATTGGTTACCCCCCAGGCAATATTTTCATTAAAGCCAGAAATAATCCCGAGGGCTCCTGGAAGTGTTGCTCCCTTGACAGTATGGCTAGGGGTACTCAATTGCATGGAATACCAAAAGGAAGGAAGGTTCAAACTCAAATGAGGGTCATTCGCAAGTATTGGGTTTCCATTTTTTGTTTTTTTGCCACTAACCGCCCAGTTATTTGAACCTGTACCTTCAGTAGGCTGAACCAAAGGCTCCAGCTGAAGGGTTTCTTCAGGATAATTTAAACTGTCAGGCTTTACTGGAGCCAAGGATATAAAATCCCATACTCGCTCCTTTTCTATTACAGGATCATTTTCACTTGGAAAGCCCGGATACAATCGATCTAAGTTTACCTTTCCTAAGATTTTTTTCAGGTTACTGTACTCCAAATCTCGATCACCTACGAGCATATCGGACATGTACTTAAGTAAAAGAAGGGATTTGTAAGGAGACCAATCTTCAGGCCTGTAATTCAATAGCTTATATTCTACAGGCAGCCGCGCATCAGTTAATTGTGCAATGTATTGATTGACTCCGTCTGCATAGGCTTCCGCCAAGGCAAATGTGGCAGGGTCATTTTCTTTGAGATAGCTAATTCCTTTTTCTGCTCCATAGGCTAGGCCTTTTCTACGGGTCATCCGATCCAATTCTAGGGCCACAGGCCCTACAATTTCAGCAAGCCTACCAGCTGCTGCACGGGTTTGAAACTCCATTTGCCATAGCCGATGCTTGGCGGTAATGTAGCCTTGAGCTCGGTAAAGGTCTAACTCATTATCTGCATAAATATGCGGAATCAATTGCTCGTCGTATACTACCTCAACTGCAGCATTTAGATTTTCCAAAGACAGCGTTTCGTCCGCAAGCTGATCCTCGCTAAATGAATTTTGCCAAAACCCATGGTTGGGGTCTAATAAGGGGGCAAGGGGCGGAATTTGCCCAAAAGGAAGGGAGACCAGTACTCCCAATACACAGGTAAGGAAAAGGGTAATGAGGAAAGAAAGGTATTTCATGGCAAATTCCGGGGGTGGGAATTATCTTGGATTACAAATTGTTACAGGAAACTTAGGGAATTTTAAAATCAAAAAAATCCCCAAACTATAGTCGGGGATTATATTTCCTTACTGCATGGCGATTGGCAGCTTTAATTTTTCCCATCGGATCACTATTCCTTGCGATTCCACTGCGATGGATAAACTTTCTTGACTAGTTGGTTCCCATTGGGGCTGCACCTCTACACGCAAAATATCATTTTTCTCATTATACTGAAAATGTCCATGCTCTAGATTCCAGTCAGAATTAAAGATCACGGTCCAGGCCCCACTTTCTTTTGGAATACTAAAAATCGAGTATTTCCCTGCAGCCAGTGTTTTTCCCTCCACAGTGACAGCTTCAGCTAGTTCTACATAAGTTGCCTCATTTGCACCTGTTCTCCAAACGACATTGTAGGGAACAAGGTCTCCCCAAATGGTTCTTCCTTTTACTGCGGGTGAGCCATATTGAACTTTGATGGATTTACTAGCAGCCTGACCTTCTGCTTTGATTAGGGGGCTTGGTCGCTGCCCATTTGCTTTTTCTTCCGACTGTTCCTGGCCTTCTGTAGCACTTGATTCACCTGTTTTGGGCTGACAAGCCATTGTAAAGTAGAGGGATCCAATCAAGATCAAACCTAAATAATGTTTTTTCATAGGTAGAAATTTAGTAAAAATTTGATTCCATAAAAATAAAAGAATGGATTAGAATTCTTAGCAATTCATACGAGCAATACCAAAAAGAGGTTTAAATAAAATTAAGGATGTTGCCCCTATTAAATTGAAGCTATAAGATCCGATATGGGATGGACGGTTAAAGGAATACTTTGAGATATTTAGGGTTCAAGGTTTCGATATTTTTTAAGTAGTCGAAAATTTAATATAGCATGTTTATTGAAAAAAAATTCCCCATTTTTGAAAGCCAAATAGATTGCGTCACCTCCGAATCATTCAAATGAAATTTATCACTGGGCTAGTAGCTGTTTTGAGCCTGCTTTTATTTGGAAGCGTATTCATTTCTCCTGAAGTCTTTCCTTATGCTGGATTACTACCATTTTTAATACCAGTAGCACTAATTTTTAACATCTTTCTTTTTTTAATGCTCGCCTTAGCCTGGAGAAGGATGGCATTTTTTCCCTTGCTTTGCCTTGCGATAGGATATAAATTTTTTCTAATCTCCTTCCAATTTCATCCTAAAAATGAGAATGCTGTTGGCCTTAAGGTACTGTCCTTCAATGCGCACCTCTTTAACTACAAAAACCCACCAACTGGCGTAGAGGATCCTACTGTTTTTTCATGGGTGAACGAACACCCTACAGAAATCAAAGTCATTCAAGAATTTTACCAAGATTACACCATTGAGAACAAAAATGCATTAAAGTTTTTGAGTAAAGGGGGAGAATTTGACTACACTTATCACCCACTTCGAGGAGACCCTAAGAAACGATCCTATGGCCTGGTAATATTTTCCAAATACCCCATAGTTAACAATGGAGTTGTGTTTGATGAAAAAAATAGTAACGGGGCAATTTTCGCAGACATACAGGTAGGAAAAGACACCTTAAGAGTGTACAATGTGCATTTGGCGTCCATGTCTATAGAGGCCGAAGCATTTGAAAATTACGATAGCGTGAAAATGATATACAAACAAACCCTTGGGAAACTCCACCTAGGAAGCCTAAAGCGCGCACAGCAGATGGATATTCTATTGGAACACCTAAAAAATAGCCCCTATGAAGTAGTATTGATGGGCGATCTCAATGAATTGCCCTACTCCAATGCCTATTTCCGGCTCAGTGAATCTCTACAAAATGCCTTCGAATTGGCTGGTCGAGGATTTGGATTCACCTTCAATCGAATCCTTTTTTTCTTGAGAATAGACCATATTTTCGCATCTCCTTCCTTAGTGCCAATTCAGTTTAAAACCCATAGGGAGGTTGACTATTCAGACCATTACCCCATTTCTGCTACCTTCACCTGGGATGGTTTTGCACCCTAATATAGGTTTTGCGTATCCCTTTAATTTGTTGGCTGCTGATTGCCGGAAATTCATTATTTCCAATTAACTATTGAATAGATTGACGAACGATTTTTATTAATTTTTTAAATGGAAACTTGGGGGCATCACTGTAATAAAATAGGTCAATTTCTTATCTTGCAGCTGTAGAAAAATTCTTAGCCAATATGCAACAATACCACGATTTGATGAAGCGGATCCTTTCCGAAGGGGTAAAAAAAACAGACCGCACTGGAACAGGTACAATCAGTGTTTTTGGGCATCAAACGCGGTTCAACCTTGCAGAAGGATTTCCTTTGGTGACTACCAAGAAATTACACCTTCGATCCATTATCATTGAATTACTTTGGTTTTTGAAGGGCGACTCCAATATCAACTGGCTAAAAGAAAATGGAGTCTCTATTTGGGACGAATGGGCAGATGAAAATGGCGACCTTGGTCCCGTATATGGCTACCAATGGAGACACTGGCCAGATGGAAAAGGAGGAGAAATCGACCAGATCAAAAACCTGATCCATCAAATCAAAACCACCCCAGATAGCAGAAGACATCTTGTCAGCGCATGGAATGTGGCCAATGTAGACAAGATGGCCCTCCCGCCCTGCCATACACTATTCCAGTTTTATGTAGCAGATGGTAAATTGTCTTGCCAGCTCTATCAGCGTAGTGCAGATGTTTTTCTCGGCGTGCCCTTCAATATTGCTTCCTATGCGCTATTTACCATGATGGTAGCCCAGGTCTGTGACCTGAAACCAGGAGACTTTGTCCATACCTTTGGGGATGCTCATTTGTACCTCAACCATCTGGAGCAAACGGAACTCCAACTAAGTAGAGCTTTTCGGCCGCTTCCTACCCTAAAAATTAATCCCGCAGTGAAAGATATCTTCGCCTTTACTTACGAAGATTTCGAACTGCTCAACTACGAGCCCCATCCACATATCAAGGCTCCAGTAGCCATTTAAGTCAAAATTCTTAAGAAGTTCTGTGCTACACGCACGAACAAAAATCTGCCCTATTAACAAAAAAACATCTCCAGTAATTTTGGAGACGTTTTTTTATGAAAGGAACCATTAGTTGTTTAGTTCATATTTAAGTGTCCTTCCCTTTTCTACTGCTGGTAGCCCTTCAGTCATCCATAGCGGAGCTGGAGCTCCTTTTAAGTAATGGTCAAAGAACTGACTCAGTCGAATGGATAAGTCTTTGGCATTTTTTCGTTGCACCAAGTTATGATCCTCTCCATTGTATTGGAGTAGCCAGGCTGGTTTATTGAGTCGCTTGAGACCCATAAACATTTCAATTCCTTGGTACCAAGGCACAGCGCCATCGGCATCGTTGTGCATAATCAACACCGGTGTATTGACCCGATCCAGGGTAAACAAAGGAGAGTTTTCCAAATAAGACAATGGCTTTTCCCAAAGTGTTCCTCCGATTCGCGACTGAGTCTGCTCGTATTGAAACATGCGGCTCATGCCTGTTCCCCAGCGAATCCCCCCATAAGCAGAAGTCATATTTACTACCGGAGCACCTGCACCAGCAGCTTTAAAAAGATTGGTTCTGGTCATCAAGTAAGCTACCTGATAGCCCCCCCAACTTTGACCTTGAATGGCCATATTCGCTTTATCTATTCCACCTTGCGCAAGGACTGCCTGTACACCAGGAAGGATACAATCATAGGCACTAGGTCCTGGAAGGCCTAGATCATACTTGATATCAGGTACAAATACAACATAATCGTTACTCACAAAATAAGGAATGTTGATGGTCGATCGGCTAGGTGCTGGTGCACGGTAGTTGTGCAGTGTCTTGCTATTCCGCTCGTAGAAATAGACAATCATCGGGTATTTTTTCACCCCATCAAATCCCTCTGGAGTAAATAAAAGCCCTTGCAAAGGCGTACCATCTTGAGTTAAATAGGACACCAATTTGACATTTCCCCATTTGATATCGGCTTGTTGTTTATTTAATTCAGAAGCCTTCACCAAAGAAGCGAATATTAAATCACCCAAATAAAGATCT
>JAQCJI010000113.1 GCA_027593175.1 Bacteroidota bacterium
TTTTTTCGGATTTGTATTTCTTTTTCTGTAGGTTAAGGGTATTCCAAAGGAGTCGTCAATCCTTCGGGATCTTCGGTTCAACCCTTCAACTGCCTATGAAAATTTTATCCATCCTTACACTTTTACTGCTCAGCAGTTCGGCTTGGGCGCAGTCAAGCCAAGCCCCTACCACCAAGAGGCCCAATATCGTCTTTATCATGTCCGATGACCATGCCTACCAAGCCATTTCGGCCTACAGCAATCGACTCATCGAGACCCCCAACATTGACCGCATTGCAAAGATGGGCATGCTCTTTACGAATGCCACGGTGACTAATTCCATTTGCGCTCCCAGTCGCGCTACGATCCTCACCGGCAAGCACTCCCACCTCAACGGCAAAATCGACAATGATTTTCCCTTCGACACGACAAATGTCACCTTTCCCCAACTTTTTCAGGAAGCGGGCTACCAAACGGGCATGTTTGGCAAACTCCACTTTGGCAATGCCCCCAAAGGCTTTGACCAATACAAAATCTTGCCCGGACAAGGATCCTACTACAACCCGGACTTTATTACCAAAAACGAGGGCAAAATCCGCGTAGAAGGCTATGTGACCGACATCATCACCGACATGACCTTGGACTGGCTCAAGGAGGAGCGAAACCCAACCGATCCCTTCCTTTTATTTTACCTGCACAAGGCCCCCCATCGGGAATGGCTCCCAGCGGAGCGGCACTTGGAAGAATTTACGCAGCGCACTTTTCCCGAGCCGGCTACCCTCTTTGATGATTATTCCGGCCGAGGTCGTGCTGCCAAGGAAGCAGAGATGAACCTGCTGAAGCATATGAACTGGTCTGGAGATTCCAAGATTTATCCTTCGGTGATGCGCCAACTGGGAATCCCACAAACCTCCGCTTGGGATACGATGGCTTTTTCCCGCGAGGTGGGGAGATTGACTCCAGCGCAGCTTGCCAACTGGACTCGGTCCTACGACCGAGTGAATGCTTCTTTAAAAGAATCTTTTCCAGGTATGGATGACAAGGAAAAGATGCAATGGCGCTACCAACGCTACATGCAGGACTACCTGGGCACTATCCGTGCTGTAGATGAGAATGTGGGTCGCGTACTGGATTACTTGGAAGCCAATAAGCTGATGGACAATACGCTAATCGTGTACACTTCAGACCAGGGCTTTTACTTGGGTGAGCATGGCTGGTTTGACAAGCGTTTTGTGTACGACGAAAGTTTCAAGACCCCTTTGCTGGTGGCCTGGCCAGGAAAAATAGCTCCTAAAAGCACCTCTACGACGATGGTGCAAAACCTAGATTATGCGCAAACTTTCCTAGAGGCGGCAGGCATCCCTGCACCGGCAGACATGCAGGGGGAGTCGTTACTTCCCTTACTTACTGGTCATCCCGAAGAGTGGACGCGAGAGGCAGTGTACTACCACTACTACGAATACCCGGCGGTACACATGGTCAAGCGTCACTATGCGGTGGTGACCGAGCAGTACAAACTGGTACATTACTATTACGATACCGACGAGTGGGAACTGATCGACCGGATCAAAGATCCCCAAGAGCTGCGCAATGTATATGATGATCCTACCTATGCTCCTGTGGTAGCAGAGCTACACCGCAAGTTGGAGGAGCTACGCAAGCAGTATGGGGACAGCGCAGAAATCTCCCAGCGCTACTTGGATACTTATTTGGATCGCTTGGAGAAAAATCCGGCCTATGGTTCCAATGTAGAAGTGACTAAGAAGCTCTTGGAAAAACGAAAAAAGTCCAAGCAAGACTAGTCGTTTCTAACACTTGTGGATTTTTGCTCCACAAATATTTAAGAAGATTCCTAACTTTCTTTTTCAATCAGCCTATTCATGGTTCCCATTACCCACAAATCAACTACCCTACGCAAGGCCATCGCTCAGGCCATCGTGCGCGTCAGCAAGCCGGAAACGGTTTTGGCCATTCGGAATCGCAGCGTGCCTAAGGGAGAAGTGCTAGAATGTGCTCGGGTGGCAGGACTTTTTGCTGCCAAGCGTACGGCAGACATGATCCCTGATTGCCATCCTTTGCCGATTGAATATACTGCCATTCGCTACGAATTGGGGGAGCTGGATATTCAAATCCAGGTAGAGATCCATACCATCTACAAGACCGGGGTGGAGGTAGAAGCCATGCATGCGGCATCCGTGGTGGCCCTGACGATGTACGACATGCTCAAGCCCATTGACAAAGGGGTAAGCATTGAGCAGATCAAGTTGCTCGAGAAAAAAGGAGGCAAATCCGATAGAAACGCTGCCTTGGGCCAAGCTAGACGGGCAGCTATTCTCGTCTGCTCCGATACGCTAGCTGCAGGGCAGGGGAGCGATCGTTCGGGAGAAGTAATCCGAGAAAAATTGGTTCAACTAGGAATCACCGTGGAGGAGAAGCGCATCGTGGCGGATGAGGTGATGGCCATTCAAGAAGCGGCAAGGGACTTTGTAGCGCAGGGGGTGGATCTGTTGCTAGTTACGGGAGGTACCGGCTTGTCTCCACGGGATGTGACCCCAGAGGCCTTGGAACCTTTATTGGATCGACGGATACCAGGAGTGGAAGAGGCGATTCGAGCCTATGGACAGCAGCGTTTGGCTACGGCCATGCTCTCTCGCTCCCTTGTGGGTCAGATTGGGAAGACCCTAGTACTCGCGCTTCCAGGATCTCCTGCAGGAGCAGCAGAGGGAATGGATGCCGTATTTCCTGCCTTGCTGCATGCTTTTTCTGTCTTGGAGGGTGCAAGGCATTCCTAGTAGAGCGAATACGGCTGTTATTTCGGCTAAGTGCTTGATTTCGAATTATAAGGGGAAGTAGGATAAGAAAACCAAAGTTTTTTTGGGTAGAGCATTTGGAAAAAATATCCCACAGGTCTACATTTGCAACACGATTCCCGAAAGGGTTCGTCGTAACCATCCCCTGTAGGGGTAAAAATTCCTCCTTAGCTCAGCTGGTTAGAGCACATGACTGTTAATCATGGGGTCCTTGGTTCGAGCCCAAGAGGGGGAGCAATCAAAAAGGCACTTGGAAGCGATTCTGAGGCCTTTTTCGCGTTTTAGGAGGTTTGTAATTTTAGATACATTTTTAATTTGCACACGATTTGCACAAAAATCACCCCTTAGCTCATTCCATTTGCATTAGAATACCCACTTTCTAGATTGGTTTTTTGAGGGACTAAGAGGCACATCTCCTGCTAAACCAACCAACAAGTAGGTACTCAGTAGCAAACATATCTGTAGCCTGAGGTCAACTTGCAGGTTAGGTCATCTATTCCAATTAAGGTGAGGGCTGTAGAAAAAAGCCAAAAAATCCGACCGACCTCCGACAACCACACCTCCCCCTATCCATTTCAAATTCACTTTCTGTCAGCGATAGCCTTCTCCATTTTGGTGGTATTACCCCACCTTCCCTAGTCTCTAAAAAAAATGGCACCCCCCTAAAACTGAGAGAATTTTTTGACTTTTTTCCTCAAAATCAATTAAAGGAATTTCTGCCACCAGACCCTCTCTTCATTCAGATAGATTAATCCGCAATCATCCAACCTTTTCATC
>JAQCJI010000042.1 GCA_027593175.1 Bacteroidota bacterium
ATACAACAAACAGAAGCCTCGAGAAGAGACTTTATCAAAAGTTCAGCCCTTGCTTTCGCAGGAATCACACTGATCCCAAGACATGTCCTAGGTGGTCCGGGTTTTACTGCACCAAGTGATAAACTTCGTGTAGCATCCATTGGAATTGGTGGTATGGGATATGGGGACCTAAGTGGAGTTCATAAAAGCGGAAAAGTAGATATCATTGCCCTATGTGATGTGGACGACACCCGTGCTGCAAAAGGAAGAAAAGATCATTCCAAAGCGAGCTATTACAAAGACTATCGTGTGCTACTCGAGAAAGAAGAAAAAAATATCGATGCAGTAACTGTCTCAACACCTGATCACATGCATGCTGTTCAAGCGATGATGGCCATGAAAATGGGTAAGCATGTCTATGTACAAAAGCCCCTTTCACACGACATCTTTGAAGCTCGAATGCTCACCCAAGCAGCAGAGAAATTTAAGGTAGTTACTCAGATGGGAAATCAAGGTTCCTCTGGAGATGGGGTCCGAAGTATGCTGGAATGGTATGAAGCAGGATTAATTGGAGAAGCCACCAAGGTATGGTCTTGGACCGACCGTCCCGTATGGCCACAGGGCATTCCTTGGCCAAGCACCCCAATTGCACCTCCAGCAGATTTAGATTGGGACCTTTGGCTGGGTACAGCTCCTTATAAAGATTATGTGGGTAATTTGATTCCTTTCAATTGGAGAGGATGGTGGGATTACGGCACGGGGGCACTTGGAGATATGGCCTGTCACATCATGGAACCACCCTTCAGAATTTTAGGGCTGGGATACCCAAAGTCCGCTGAATGTTCTGTTGGCTCCGTGTATGTGGGAGAGTTTAAGAGAGGTTATTTCCCAGAAAGCTGCCCTCCCTCTTCCCATATTACCCTCCGATTTGACCGCCCAGGAAAAGAAGATTTAGAATTCCATTGGATGGATGGGGGGATAATGCCTACACGACCAGAGGAATTAGGTTCAAACGAGCAGATGGGCGATGGTGGCAATGGGGTAATCATAGAAGGAACTAAGGGGAAAATGATGTGCTCTACTTATGGTGCAAATCCGCTCCTTTTACCTACTTCAAAAACCAAGGATATTTCGGTAAAAAAATCGCTCTATCGTGTGCCGGGTGGAAATCAAGGCCACTACGAAAACTGGGTAAATGCTTGTATTGCTGGTTATGGTTCAACTGAATTTAAGCAGCTTAGCTCTCCTTTTTCCATCGCAGGACCTTTAACTGAATCTATATTGGTGGGTAATTTGGCAATCCGAAGCTACGACTATCAAGTACCACGGGCAGGTAATTCAAATCAAATGGATTACCCTGGCCGAGGAATCAAACTCCTATGGGATGGTCCAAGTGTGAAAATTACCAATTTTGAGCCAGCAAACCAGTTTGTCACTAGAACGTATAGACCTGGCTATTTCCTATAAACAGAGTTGGTATTCTTCAGTGTTTGGATATTACTGGATACTATTTCAGTTTAGGCCTATTTAAAACAAAAAAGCAAGCATTGAATGCTTGCTTTTTTGTATGTCCGAACTGATCAATCTATTGGTCTAAAATAATGGCAAAAATCAAAGGTGCCACGATGGTTGCATCTGACTCAATAATATATTTGGGTGTTTTCACACCTAGCTTACCCCAAGTAATTTTTTCATTAGGTACCGCACCTGAATACGAGCCATAAGAAGTAGTAGAGTCAGAAATCTGGCAGAAATAACCCCAAAGAGGAACGCTCGTGCGCTGCAAATCTTGATGAAGCATGGGTACTACACAAATTGGAAAATCGCCAGCAATACCTCCTCCAATTTGGAAGAACCCAACGGTACTTTCTTCAGTAGCATTTACAGTATACCATTCAGCTAAGAACATCATGTATTCTATGCCAGTTCGAACAGTATGCACATTCTTTACATCGCCAGAAATAACATGGCCTGCAAACATATTGCCTAAGGTAGAATCCTCCCAACCTGGAACAATTATCGGTAGGTTCTTCTTTGCCGCTTCTAGTAACCAGCTATTTTTAGGATCAATTTGGAAGGAACCATCCAATTTACCAGAGAGTAATATTTTGTAGAAAAATTCGTGGGGAAAGTAGGTTTTGCCACTTTGATCGGCTTTCACCCATTCTTCAAGAATGACATTTTCAATTCTACGCATGGCTTCCATTTCTGGAATACAAGTATCTGTCACCCTATTCATGTGGCGCTCCAATAATCTTTGTTCCTGCTCGGGAGTTAGTTCGCGGTAGTTTGGTACACGTTCATAGTAGTCGTGAGCGACTAAGTTAAACACATCTTCCTCCAAATTTGCCCCAGTACAAGTGATGATTTGTACTTTGTCTTGACGAATCATTTCTGCCAAAGAAATTCCCAATTCGGCAGTGGACATTGCGCCAGCTAGAGTCACCATCATTTTTCCTCCTTCATTGAGGTGGATTTTGTAACCTTCAGCAGCATCAATTAGTGCTGCTGCATTGAAGTGGCGGTAATTGTGTTTTAAAAACTCAGTAATTTTCATTTGAATCTATTTTTCTAAAGCTTCGCAAAATTACCCTTTTTTATACGCAAAAAAACCCGAAGGTCCTTCGGGTTTCTAAACAGGTAATTGTTTATTTAATTTTTCTTTGCTTTTGAATCTGCAGCTGCAGGATTTGCTTTGTATTTCTTGTTCAATCCTTCTACAACCGAGCCCGTCACATCAATAGCATCCGTTGCATACCAAATAGCTCCACCTCTCGTATGACTCAAAATAAGGTCAATTTTATTTTCCTTGGCATATTCCTTCATGTATTCTTGAACCTGGAGGTATACTTCATTCAAAAGGGAAGATTCGTCTGTGGAAAGTTCCTGCATTAAATTATTTCTGTAGCTAATGAGATTTTGCTCCTTCTGCATCAACTCATCTTGCTTGGAACGAATCTGGTTTTGCGTCATATTACCACCTGCTTGTTGAAACATGGCAACTTCTTGTTCAAAACCCTTAGCTCTGGCTTGTAGATCCGAATCCAACTTCTTTCCTTTTTCAGTAATCTCTTCGGATTTCTTTTTGAAAAAATCATACTTGTTAATTACTGAGTCGGTATGCACATAGGCAATCTTCAGGTCAACAGCTGCAACACCCTCTTTGGAGGAGGACTCAGCACCAGTTGAATCTGATTTTTTAGCACAGGAAAAAACCACTATTGCTACAAGAGCAAAAACTGCGAAACGAATAAAAAACTTTTCCACTTGAATAAAATTAAGATTAAATGGTCGTAAATATAAATAAAGTATTCATTTATCAGGAATGAGATAAAATTTCACATGTTAAAATCAGTTAAAGGACTAAAAAAATAGATCCTGAGCCAAACGAAACACTTGTGCATGTGCATCCACAATATCTCTTAATCTTTCAGAATAGCCACCCCCCATACAACACATAATTGGAACTCCCTGGGTCTTGGCGATTGTAAGCACAAGACGATCACGTGCGTGTACACCCGCTAGTGTTAAGGAAAGCCTTCCCAATAGATCCGTTGACAATACATCTACCCCACTCTGATATAAGATAAAGTCGGGCTGCTCTAAATCCATAATCCGCTTTAAATGCAAATCTAAGACCCCCATATAAGTAGCATCATCCGTCCCATCAGCTAATCCAATATCTAAGTCAGACCTTTCCTTCCGATGGGGATAATTTTTTTCACCATGCATACTGAACGTAAAAACAGAAGAATTATCTCGAAAAAGTGAGGCTGTTCCATTGCCTTGATGTACATCAAGATCTACGATTAGTACCTTTTGAGCCAATTTAAAATTCAATAAATAATTGGCTGTAATGGCCAAATCATTCAGGATACAAAATCCTTCACCACGATTATAGAAGGCATGGTGTGTTCCTCCAGCCACATTCATACCGATTCCAAAGTTCTTTGCAAAGCAGGCAGCTTGCACAGATCCACCAGCAATACAAATTTCTCTTTCTATCAAGGGATTACTAAGCGGAAAACCAATCGCTCGGATTTCTGCTTTGGACAACTCAAGGTTTTTTAATCTAGTCAAGTAACTTTCCTGATGGGTGGTTAGAATCAACTCTTCAGCTGGCAGCTCAGGAAGAAAAAAATTTGACTCGCTCACCGTCCCTTCAAATAGAAGCTGCTCAGGAAGCAAACTATATTTTTCCATGGGAAAACGGTGCCCTTCAGGTAATGGATGGGCAAAAATCGGTGAGAGGGCAATCTTCAGCATAAAAAAAGCGCTAGTAGATTACTAACGCCATCTATTTGGTTAAGCTTTTGTATCAATATTCATCATCAAAATCTTCATCCTCAGTCATAAATGAATAGAGGGTGTCATCCAGAATCAAGCTGTCGTTATTGAATTCTTGAATAAATTTTATAATCACCTGTTCATTGATTTCATCGATATTTAAGGAAGCATCCAAGCCAATCCCGTATTCGTGATGGGTATCGATGTCGAGAAATTCTTGAACCTTGACGGTTTCCTCTTCTTCCATCTCCATAATTAGTTCAGTAATAAACCAACCAATTTCCTCTTCTTCCGGGGTCAATGGCTTCATGTTACCATTTTCATCTTCTTCGTAATCGATGGATCTAAATTTTGGAAATTTTTTAACAGCCTCTTGCTCTGCCAAATCGTATACTTCACTGGCATGGTGGAGACGGAGGGTATAAAGCGCAGTGTCGTAAATAACTTCCTTTCCTTCGTAGTGGCCAACAAAATAAAAGTTGACAAATTCCTCTGAATTTTCTTCATCAGGAATTATTTTGAAAAGTGCTCCAATTTCTTGCAACTCTTTTTTGAGTTTCGAAATAGTTTCTGGATTTAATCCTGGGTTGGTAAAGTTCATCCGTGGTAAATTTTTAAATATAAGTTTGAAGAATCAGCTTAAACGAATATGAAAGAATTACACTTGTTAAAGAAAAAATATGTGGAAAATGTTTCTAAAAAAAATAGACCAAGATTTTTTGAATCAACTATTACAGGAGGGGGAAGGGTTGAAATTGGAGTACAAACAGCAAATAAGTTCCCAGGAAAAGATAGCAAAAACCCTCTCAGCGATGTCAAATACAGTAGGAGGACTGATTTTGGTCGGTATTTCAGATCAAAGAAAAATCATTGGTATAGATCCAGAGGAAGAACAATTTATGATTGCTGCTGCCAATACCCATTTTTGTGAGCCAAGGGTTTCGTTTGAAACACATACCATTAAAATAAAACCTGAAAACTCATTTGAAGAGGAAAAATTCGTTTTGCTAGTTCAAGTTCATCCTACTTTGGGTTCTAAAATTTTTGTGAAACAGAAAGATGGATCCATAAAAGCGTATTTTAGGATTGGAAACCAAAGTAAGCATTTCTAAAAAATTGTAATTGCTGGAAAGTTGAAACCATTTTTTTCAAAAGAAAACTAATTACTCACAACTTTAGCCCGTTGGCTAGGAAAAAATTAAATTTGCGCTTACTCTAATTATACAGCTACTCATTAGGCCTTCAAAAAAAGGGGGTATTTGGTAAACTTTTTCTTTTTAATCGAGTTCGTCATCTATATTTGTTTTTACATTAACTATTCATTCCAAGTGATTATAATTATTCTATTCTTCCTGCACTGGTATTTTTCCTTGTTCTGCCAAAGCTTTTTTCTACACCGCTATGCGGCGCACCAAATGTTTGTAATGAACAAGTATTGGGAGAAGTTTTTCTACTTTTTCACTTGGTTATGGCAAGGTAGTTCTTATCTCTCCCCTCGAGCATACGCCATTTTACACCGAATGCATCATGCGTACTCAGACACGCCACAAGATCCACATAGTCCTTACCATACAGAAAACCTATTTTCGATGATGTGGAAAACCAAAAACATTTATAACGATTATTTTCGCTTTAGACTAACGCCTGAGGAGCGATTTTCAAAGGACGTACCAGACTGGAATAAATTTGATCGACTTGCAGACAGTATGATGGCAAGACTTGGTTGGGGCATATTTTATGTAGCCATCTATTTTATTTGCATATCTTATTTTGAACTAGCAGGCACGCATTGGTGGATGTATTTCCTATTGCCAATTCACTTTTTAATGGGACCAGTACATGGGGCGATTGTCAATTGGAGTGGTCACAAGTACGGATATTCAAATTTTGACAACAATGATAAGTCAAAAAATTCCCTTTTACTCGATGTATTGATGCTGGGTGAATTGTTTCAAAACAACCACCATAAACTTCCCAACCGCCCCAACTTTGCAGTCAAATGGTATGAGTTTGACCCTACTTACCCCATAATCAAGCTTTTGCATTCAACAGGCGTTATTAAGCTGAGAACTGCTTAATTCTTTAGTATTTACGGAAATAATGGGAAGGGGGCCTTGTTCAGGAATACCCCTTTTTTATTTGCCGATTAAAAACTACTTTCATTTTTGATAAAGCCAGTGTCGTCTCACTTGTAGCGTATTCTGCTGAAAATTACCTAGGGTATCGATGTCTCATCCAACGTGTGAGATAAAAGAAGTAAATGTTTTACAGTTGAATTGATCTAATAATTTCCTTCCTACAGTCAAGCCTTTATATTTGTAGCCTTATCCTACCATCCATCCGATGAATTCATTTATTCAAGAACTGAAATGGAGAGGCATGCTCCAAGACATGACGCCAGAATTAGAAGAGCACCTTGCCAAAGGAATGGCTTCAGCTTATCTGGGTTTTGATCCGACAGCAGATTCACTTCATATTGGTCATTTAGTTGGAGTGATGACCTTACTCCATTTTCAACGGGCGGGACACCAGCCGGTCGCTCTTATTGGTGGTGCAACTGGAATGATTGGAGACCCATCCTTCAAGTCCACTGAAAGGAACTTATTAGATAAGCCAATTTTAGATCACAATATAGCTTGCATCCAAAAGCAACTAGCCAAATTTTTAGATTTTTCGGGGGAGCAGGGCAATAAAGCAACATTAGTCAACAACAACAATTGGATGTCTCAATTTACTTTTTTGGACTTTATCAGAGATGTTGGCAAGCACATTACTGTCAACTACATGATGTCTAAGGATAGTGTTAAAAGACGCTTGGATGACGGAAATGGGCTTTCTTTTACGGAGTTTAGTTACCAATTAATTCAAGGATACGATTTCTACCATCTTTGGAAAAATGAAAACTGTACCATTCAATTGGGTGGATCTGATCAATGGGGAAATATTGTAACGGGTACGGAATTAATCCGTCGAATGGAGGGTGGTAGTGCCTTTGCTTTAACTGTCCCGTTGATTACAAAGGCAGATGGTACTAAGTTTGGAAAAACTGAAGGCGGTTCAATTTGGCTAGATCCAGAAAAAACCTCTCCCTACGCCTTTTACCAATTTTGGTTGAATGTATCGGATGAGGATGCTTCAAAATACATTCGGATTTTCACGGTACTAGATCAGTCTACTGTTGAAAATTTAGAGAAAGAAAATTCGCAAGCACCACATTTACGCATTTTGCAAAAAGAAATTGCAAAAGAAGTGACATGTATGGTTCACAGCGAAGAAGAATACGAGATGGCACTTAAAGCTTCTGAAATTCTTTTTGGTAAATCTTCAACCGAAGATTTAGCTTCCCTTAATGAGCAAACCTTTTTAGCGGTTTTTGAAGGGGTACCTCAAGTGCAGTTAAGTCAAGCTGTATTCTCTCAACTTGAAAATGTGCTCGATCTACTAGGTGAAAAGACGGATTTCCAGATTTTTCCTTCCAAAGGTGAGGCTCGAAAAATGATTCTTGGTGGAGGCCTTAGCATCAACAAAGAAAAAGTTTCAGATCCCCAAGCTGCCGTTACCCATACCCTACTTCAAGGGAAATATTTACTAGTTCAAAAAGGAAAGAAAAATTACGTGATTGTTGAAATCCTATCCTAATCACTACTTTTTTTACTATTTCAATCTAAAAATTTAATCATTAAGTAATTTTTCACTGAAGTTCGGTTCTTACTTTTTGACTAAGATTTAATACATTTGATTTTAGTCAAATTATCTACTCCCCAAAAATGGCTAGCGAAAAAAACAAAGAAAAACTAATCCTAGATGCTGCTATAGCCTTATTCACTACACAGGGCTTTACAGCAACCCGCATGGAGGATGTTTCCAAAAAAGCTGGAATTAGTAAAGGGTTAACCTATTTTTATTACAAAAATAAAGAGGACCTTTTTATGGCTCTTACCAAGAAAGCCTTTGAACAACTTAAAGATGAGTTTAGAGAATCGCTCCGATCCAAAGGTAAAAATGGTTTGGAAATGCTTACTGATCTAGTACAACGCATTTGGAAGTTTGCCAAGGATCATCCTGTTTATTACCAATCAATTCTTCATTTTTTGGACTTACTAAAAAAATATACCTCTCCAGAATTAAAATCACAAATCAATCCATTAGTCCTGGACTCTATTCATTTTCATAAACTTTTAGAACTTCAACTAGAGCCGACTCGATTGGGTATTCAAATCGTATCTCAGGGAATAAAAGATGGGAGCATTCGACCAGAATTACAACCAGAGATTACATTTTATACCGTCTGGAGTATGGCTCTAGGCTATGAAAAAATGGAAGGGCCTATTTCTTTTGAAGGAAAAGAAACCAAGGTAAGCCCAGAAGCATGGCAGAAAGGGTTCCTAAAATTGATGCAAGACATGCTCAAAGGAACTATACAGGCAACAAAGCCGCAGGCAGTTCAAGCAAGTTTATTTTAAAAAAGAGGTCTTCGCCACTTTTTTTATCTGCTTTTCCACAATTCTTTCAATTGCTTTCCATTAACAAGCAATACAAAACGAACAGGATTTGGTATCAACACAATCCGCATATCGATTTTGCCTAGCTCATCCGATTCAATCGGTACCCCCTGATACCCACTCACCTCATAAGTAATACTCCCTTTTGCATCAGGAAGCATTTCCTGATAGTGATTGGCCAAATATGCAGTAGGCAATAAAACATCTGAATCTGACTTTAATTTGGTATAGATCTTCTCTAATTCAGGAGCTAAAATCACCTCATAATTCTCATTAAAGTCATCTTCATGATTATGCAATTGTTCCTCTAAATCGTCGTAATTTTCATCACTATATTCCAAGACACTTAGCTTAATTCTTTGTTGAACAATTTCGGTAAGCTCCTGATCTATTTTTTCCCAATTCATGGCTGATGTCTTAATTATTTAACTGCAAATATGGCAATAATCCTAGAATTAGGCGTTCAAATTAGTGTAACTACTCACTTAAAAGGATGATTTTTCCATTTCTTCCGGCTTGGGCATAGGCATCTAGTGCAGCTTTAAACTCAGATAATGGGTAGGTTGCTGCAACATCCACCTTGGATTGATCCTGCATCAAAAATCCGAATACCTGTTGAAAAGCCTTCATCCTTCGTTCAGCAGAAAGCTCTTCAATCCAAGTGCTTAGCCAGAATCCCTCTATTCTTAGATTTTTAAAGATCAACAACCCACTGTTAATGGAAAGATTTTCAAGAGCTAGCGCACCAAACACTATCATTTTACCTTTTTGTTTCAAACAGGACAATGCCTTCACTCCCAACTCCCCTCCCACAGCATCAAAAACAACATCCACTCCTACCTCTGTTTTTTCAAAGATCACTTTTGCTAATTTTTCTGTTGCTGTATTGATTACAAACTCAGCTCCTAAGTCCAACAGTAATTGCTTTTGGGACTCATGACGAACAGTAGCCGCAACTCGGATTCCTTTAGCTTTGGCCATCTGAATGGTAAATTTGCCAAAGGCAGAAGCGCCAGCAGTAAGCAACAACCACTGACCCGCTTCTAAGCCAGCTTCTTCGATCATGCCATAGGCGGTCATCGGATTTACAAAAGCCTGGCAGGCTACTTCATTAGGCATCTGGGCTGGAACAGGAATCACCAAAGCGGCAGGAACGCAAACATATTCTTTCCAGGTACCAATGGCTGTAAACATCACTCGAGTACCTACAGATACTTTTCCTACTTCATCTGCTTTTTCTACTACCCCACTTGCCTCGAATCCTGCACTGCTTGGAAGTTTGGGCGTAATGCCATACATGCCGCGAACAAACATAATATCTGAGGGATTTATATTTCTAGCAGTTACCCGAATGAGCACCTCATGCACCTTAGCCTGAGGCATTTCACTTTCTTTGAGATATAAGACTTCCTGAGGGATGCCCGTTTGGTCAAAAATTAATTCTTTCATGTATGCAGAAAAAAGATAGATATAGGGATATAAATTGAAATTGCTTAGCCCACAAGTTACAGCATGGCCATATTTTTCCTATCTTTTGGACGAAAATTAACCAAAAAAAACGAATGGATTTATCTTCAGTTTTTTCATTATATGGTAAAGTAGCCCTGATTACAGGAGCAAGTAAGGGAATAGGGTTTGGTATTGCAGAAATCTTCGCTGCTGCCGGAGCTAAAGTAGTAATCAGCAGTAGAAAACAAGATGTGCTGGAAGAACAAGCCATTCAGCTAAATTCAAAGGGGTACGAAGTTACCGGAATCGCATGCAATGTGGGGAACATGAGCGAGCTCCCGCTACTTGTTGAAAAGACAGTTAAAAAATACGGGACTATCGATATCCTGGTAAATAATGCCGCTGTTAATCCAGTTTTTGGACCTGTTCATGAAACTACCCTTGAAGCATTTGATAAAATCATGAATGTAAATGTCAAGGCAGCATTTGAGCTCTGCAGACTTTGTTACCCCCACCTGAGAAAATCTTCTGCTGCATCAGTCATCAACATTTCGAGTATTGGGGGGTTAACTCCAGAACAAGGTCTAGGGATTTACTCGGTTTCTAAAGCTGCTTTAATCTCCTTGACCAAAGTTTTTGCCAAAGAATGGGGCGATTCAAAGATTAGGGTGAATACCATTTGTCCAGGACTTATTCAAACAAAATTCTCAGAGGCTCTTTGGTCCAATGAAAAAATCATGACCATGATTATCAAACAATTGGCTATTAAACGAGCAGGAACAGCGGAAGAAATCGGTGCAATGGCCTTGTTTCTAGCCTCATCTGCATCTAGCTACACCACCGGAGCGATTTTAACCGCAGATGGAGGCTTTACCATCTGATTGATTATGCAGCCTAAACAAGAAATTTCCCATGAACAACTGCAGAAACTCTTAAATGCTTACCAGCAGTTTGTGGAGCAGGATCTCTTCCCTATAGACTTGCAGGTAGTCAAGGGTCCTTTCAAACAGTTTTTGCCACAACTTCAAGCTCTTCGTGAGAAAGCAAAGTCCTTAGGGCTTTTTGTACCACACCTCGCCAAAAACGAAGGTGGTCTGGGATTGAACCTAGTTCAATTTGCTCATGTCTCTGAAATCCTAGGACAAAGCCCTATTGGACATTACGTGTTTAATTGTGCTGCCCCAGACATCGGCAATATGGAACTACTCCTCCAATTTGGATCTGAAGAGCAAAAAGCAACGTGGCTAACCCCCCTCCAACGAGGGGAAATCCGCTCTTGCTTTGCAATGACCGAACCAAATTTAGCAGGAAGCAACCCCGTTAATTTAGCAACTACAGCCACATTAGACGGAGAAGACTACCTCATTCAAGGCCATAAATGGTTTACCACAGCAGCCGATGGCGCTAAATTTACTATTGTCATGGCTGTAACGAATCCCAATGCTACATCTCCCTACCAGAAGGCAAGTATGATTTTGCTTCCTTTGGATACGCCAGGCTATACCTTGGTACGCAACATTCCCATCATGGGGGAAGCAGGTGAGGATTACCTCTCCCATGCTGAAGTGAAATTTGAGCAGTGTCGAGTGCCTGTTACCAATCGAATTGGACTGGAAGGCCAAGGATTTGCATTGGCACAGGAACGCCTAGGTCCCGGGCGAATACACCACTGCATGCGTTGGATTGGAATCTGTGAACGCGTTTTTGACATGATGTGCAAGCGAGCCCTTTCCCGAGAACTCGAGGTAGGCAAAGTTTTGGCTGAAAAGCAAACGATTCAAAATTGGATTGCTGAAAGTCGAGCTGAAATCAAAGCCAGCCGGCTGATGGTCTTGGATACGGCTCAAAAGATGCAACAAATGGGTGCAAAAGCTGTAAAAGAAGACATCTCGACCATCAAATTTTTTGTAGCAGATGTACTGATGAAAGTGATTGATCGAGCCATTCAAGTACATGGCGCATTGGGAATCACAGACGACACCCTACTCTCCTTCTGGTACCGACATGAACGTGGTGCGCGGATTTACGATGGCCCCGATGAGGTTCATAAGTCAGCCTTGGCAAGGAGTATTCTAAAAAATTATAGTATTAAATGAGTAGCACTTTAAATTTTGATTTGCTAAAAGAATATTTGGCTACCAATCTCAACTGTTCCATAGAGCAAATCCAAGTCAACCAACTTCCAGGAGGCTATTCTAACTTAAGTTTTTTGGTACAAACCCCAATTGAAAAACTCATCTTAAGGCGCCCCCCTTTTGGTGAAAAAATTGCTAAAGCCCATGATATGGGAAGAGAATTTGCAATTCTAAAAGGCTTAAAAAAGGCAGGATACACCAAGAGCCCTAATCCCGTTCTTTATTGTGAAGAGGAAGCCATTTTTGGAGCCCCTTTTTTTTTAATGGAATTTGTAGAAGGCGCGATTTTAAGAAATCAGGTACCCAAAGGCATGGCTCTAGACAAGAAGGGATTTGAAAAGCTTTCTAGAAGCGCAGTTAACTGCTTGGTAGAGCTCCATCAGTTGGAACTTAAGCAATCTGGTCTAATTCAGTTGGGAAAACCAGAGGGATTTACCCAAAGGCAAGTGACAGGATGGGTGGATCGGTATTTTCGAGCAAAAACAAAAGATTTGCCGGAACTTGAAAATGTAGCTATCTGGCTTCAGGAGAACATCCCTTCAACAGAATATACGGCATTTATTCACAATGATTTCAAATACGATAATTTGGTTTTAGATGCAGATGATCCCTGCAGTATCCGAAGTGTATTGGACTGGGAGATGTCCACAATTGGCAATCCCTTGATGGATTTAGGCACTAGCCTTGCCTATTGGGCGGAGGAGAAGGATCCAGAAATCCTCAAACTATTTAATTTGAGTCACCTGCCTGGTAACCTAAGTCGGGAAGAACTCGTGGATTACTATTTCTCTAAAGCAAAAAGATCCAAGGAAGAAATGATATTTTATTATGTTTTTGGTCTTTTTAAAGTTGCTGCAATTGCCCAGCAAATCTTTAAAAGGTATTCCCAAGGCCATTCTTCCGATGCGAGATTTGCACAACTTATATATGTTGTGGAAGCTGCAGGCAAAAAAGCAATACAAACCCTTCAAACGAATCAAATTTAATTCACATGACACTTCAAAAAATTTGCATCCTAGGAGCTGGAACACTTGGCTCCCGCGTCGCCCTTCAATCTGCAATTTCAGGATTTTCAGTATCGATCTTTGACTTGAAACAAGCATCGCTAGACTCGGCGATGCTGACCATGCAAAAAATCCTTCGTCAGCTTTTTCGAGCTGGAAACCTTACTGAATCACAAGTTCCAGGAATTCTACAACGGGTACAGCCTACCCTGGACCTAAGTGAAGCCTTGAGAGGCGCTGATCTTGTGAATGAAAGTGTTACAGAAGATGTTGCCATCAAGAAGACCTTGTGGACGCAAGTTGGACAGATAGCCGATCCACATACCTGGTTGACTACAAATACCTCCTACCTTCTCCCCTCCCAGTTTGCCGAAGAAACTGGTCGCCCACAGCAGTTTTGTGCTTTCCATTTTCATGATGTTTTTTATTCGAAAGTGGTAGATATTATGCCTCATCCAGGAACAGATCCGGTGCTTATTGAGGTTTTGGAGGTTCTGGGTAGACAATTAAATCAAGTGCCTGTTATCGTTCGGAAAGAAAATCCCGGCTACTTATTTAACACGATGCTGATGGCCCTTTTGGGTGCTGCGGGCAAATTAATCACGCGGGAAGTGGGAAGTATTGAAGATATCGACAAGTCTTGGATGGTCAATTTCCACATGCCTATGGGGCCATTTGGAATTTTAGATTCGATAGGGCTAGACACTGCTTGGCATGTAACCCACAAAATGCCTGACTCGGCTTCACAAGCATTTGCTGCCTTATTGAAAACCTATATAGACCAAGGCAAACTAGGGGAGAAAACTGGAGAAGGGTTTTATAGCTACCCGAATCCACGCTACTGGGATGCTAATTTTATTCAGTAAATGAAAATTGGATGTACTTGATTTTTTCACCTTTATCCGAAAAAATCTTCTCATAGCGCGTCTTGATACCATAATGTACCTCACGAAGATCACTTTCGTAAAAATCAGGCGTACTATTCAGTATTTGGCAGTCTGATCGTGTACTTAAAACCAATTCTGTATACTCATAGAGACCTGTATTGTCTGTTTTAAAATGGATGATACCTCCAGCCTTAAGCAACTGCTTGTACATCTCCAAAAATTTAGGGGAAGTTAATCTTCGTTTTTCATCCCCATCCCTTGGAAATGGATCTGGAAATGTTATCCAAAGTTCTGTGATTTCGCCTGTGGCAAAAAAGTTTTCTAGCTGCTGAATTTGAGTGCGTAAAAAAGCCACATTATGAATTCCCTCAGCTGTAGCACTGGAGCTCCCCTTCCAAATTCTACTGCCTTTAATGTCTACACCAATAAAATTTTGATTCGGATATTGTCTGCCTAACCCTACGGTAAATTCACCTCTTCCACAGGCCAATTCAACAACTAAGGGTTGATCATTGGTAAACTGAAGTATATTCCACTGCCCTTTTAACTGCTCAAAAATAGGCTTACCCGCCTGCACAACATTGGGATTAACTTCGTTTTGGGCAAAGCGAACCAGCTTTTTTCTACTCATTAAAGATTTTCTATTTCTGCAACTACAAAAGTACTGCCTCCAATAAATATCAAATCATCTGGGGATGCATTTTTTCTGGCAAATTCAAGGGCATCTATCACTTTAGGAATTGCTTGTCCGATCAAGCCCTTTGCTTTAGCCTTACTTACCAACTCATTCGCATCCATTGCTCGAGGGATACTCGCTTGACAAAAAATATAAGTTGCTTCAGGTGGTAGTAAGTCCAAAACCTTGGAAATTTCTTTGTCGTTAACCATTCCGATCACCATCCAAAGTTTGGAATAGGTATATTTTTTAAGCTGGGACACTACTTCTAGCATTCCAGCTTCATTGTGTCCAGTGTCAGCAATAATAAGTGGGTTTTTCTGCAAAATCTGCCATCGCCCTTTAAGGCCCGTTTGCTCAGTGACGTTTGCCAAACCTACTTTAAGGGCCGTATCCGAAAGGTTCCACCCCTGTTCCCGCAGCTGCTTGACCGCTTCCAAAATACCAGGAAGATTAAAGCGTTGATAGTCTCCGTTCAAGCCAAACTTCAAATTAAACTCTCCTAAGCTGCTTCGAACTTGAAAATTGGCTCCTGTATCTGATTGAAGTCCTTTTGATTCTTGAATTTTAGTTACCTCCCACAGTTGATCGGCAAAAACAATGTTTGCCTGCATTGCAGCCGCTTGCTGTAAGAATACTACCTGCGTATCTTCCTGTATTTGGCTAATTATCACGGGAACACTTTTCTTTATGATTCCTGCCTTTTCTCCCGCAATCAAATGAAGGGTATTCCCTAAGAATTGGGTGTGATCAAAACCTATATTGGTAATTATGGAAAGCTCGGGATGAATCACATTGGTACTATCCAACCTACCTCCCATCCCCACTTCGATCACTGCAATATCCACAGCTTCCTTCGCAAAATACCAGAATGCCATTCCAACAGTCATCTCAAAAAAGCTAGGTTGAAGCTGGTCTAAAAACTCCTTATTCAAATGAATAAATTCTGTCACGGCCTCTTCAGAAATTTCTAAACCATCAATTCGAATTCGTTCGGTAAAAGATTTGAGATGAGGGGAAGTATAGAGCCCAGTTTTGTAGCCTGACGCTTGAAAAATAGAGGCCAAAGCATGCGAAGTACTACCCTTCCCATTAGTGCCTGCAACATGGATGGTTTTGAAAGTTTCCTGGGGGTTTCCCAAATGAGCACAAAACGAAACGGTATTTGTCAAATCTGATTTGTAAGCAGAGGCTCCCACTTGCTGAAACAGAGGAAAGGTATTAAAAAGGTAATCCAATGTTTCTGAGTAATTCATGTCAATCCACCTTGACCACAAAAGTAATTTCCCCTGTTGAAAAATCAGCTGCAGCAACACCAGATTTTTTGAAATTGAGTTGGTTGACAACTTGGCGATAGTAGGCCAATACGGCATTGGATACATTATATTCCAATGGAAGGGCTTGAACTACCTTTCCTGATCCATCCACCGTAATTGTAAAGACAATTCGGCCATTCCGTGTGGATACTCGATCGTTGATAGTCGGTCGGGAAGCGAAATCCCATCCTGCCAAATCAAGGCTATAGCCAGCACCTCCAGCAGCGGCTTTACCAGTTCCTGTGGGATTACCCTGGTCTCCCTTGGAATCAGAATTTCCTAGCCCTGTGGCTGAATTGGAAGTTGATGCACTTCCTGATTTTCCTCCTGCCCCAAAAAGTGCACGCTGATCCACCTTGGGCTGCTCGATTACTTTTGGATTAGCTGTAACTTCTTTAGATTCTCCTTTTACTGGTACAGCATTCGCTGAGGTTTCTCCTTTGAGTGGCGAGGGTTGCGTACTTACCGCTTGATTTGCACTCGGCTTAGCTGAAACAGTTTTAGGAGTACTTGTGGCTGCGGTTGCTTGCTGAATTGGCATAACCTCACCCGGAGCTGGAGCTTCAGTCGAAGTAATTTCGGAAGTGTTGACAGATACTTGAGATTGATCTCCAGAACCTAGATCTGAAAATCCTAAATTTAACTCCAATCCATAGGTAGGTGTAGGAGGTTTGGGTTGTTCCCAAACTACTATAAAGTAAATAGCAAGAAACAGCAACAGTTGTACCAGTACGGTGATTAATGCCGACTGTATTCGACTATTTTGCTCGAGTGAATTAGAATTCACAGCAACCATCAGTTGTAAGGTTTGGTGGCGATAGATACATTGGCACCCAGCCCTGCTGCAATGCCTCCAATTTCGACAAGGTATTCCACAGGTACTTCCTTGTCCAAATGCAAGACTACCTGACTTTTTTTCCCTTCCAATAATGGAGTGAGGACTGCCTTAAGTTGCTCTCGGGAAGTAAACTGATCATTGACTGAAAATTGTAATTCCTTGGTAACTGAAACAGTCACCTCTTGCATCACAATATCAGAGGTCTCACTCGAGGGCAAATCCACCGAAAGACCAGAAGGGGTTATAAAGGAAGAAGTAAGCATAAAAAATATCAGCAAAAGAAAAATTATGTCCGTCATAGAGGACATACTAAATGCGGCATCAACTTTATTTTTCTGCTGAAGTCCCATCGCTATTTGTCTTGAAGAAGATCTATAAATTCGATGGATGTATACTCCATATGGTGCACCAACTTGGAAACTTGCGTCACCAAATAATTGTATCCCAAATATGCGATAATCCCTACCACCAATCCTGCGGCGGTAGTAATCATAGCTTCATAAATACCAGAAGAAAGCAATTTGGGTGATACCATACCATCCTCTTGTGCAATAGAGATAAAGGCTTGAATCATCCCAGTAACAGTTCCCAAAAATCCAATCATGGGAGCTGCACCGGAAACAGTTGCCAAAACTCCTAAATTTTTCTCTAGCTTGTAAATCTCCAGTTTACCTACATTCTCAATAGCCACTTCAATATTTTTCAAAGGCGATCCAATTCGATCTATTCCTTTAGAAATCATAACCGCAACAGGGGAATTTTCACCAGCACAAAGTATTTTAGCTTTTTCTACCTGCCCGTTTTGCACTAATATTTTTACCTGATCCATCAAACTTCCTGGAGTTTTGGAAGCTTTTCTGATCACCAAAAGTTTCTGAATAAAAATGAAAATCGCCAATAAAAACAATCCATAGAGTGGAATCATCATGTAGCCACCCTTGATCAATAGATCTAATAATCCGATGGATTGAGTAGTCGTTTCAACTGCAGCTGGAATAGTCGCAACGGAATCAATAGCAAGTGTCTGTAATAAATTCATCATCAATAGTTCAATATCCAATACCTATTCGCATTCTGCGCTTTCATTTCAGTTAGCTTAATTGAAGCTTCTTTCGAAGTGCCATAGGCCCCAATTGCTAACCTGTAGTATGGATTTTGTCCGTAAGGGTAAACCAAATAGTATTCAGAAAATTTATTACCTACTTTCTGAATATACCTAGCAGTTTCCTCCTCACTACCAAAGCTCCCTACCACTAAAAAATACCTCGTTTTTCCTTCTTTTTGATCAACTCGTGTGATCTTCGGATTTATTGCAATTGATATGCCAGAATTAGCTGAAGCCGAACTCAATTCGGAATTGGAAATCAAAGTTGAATCTTTGATGGGCAGAGAATCCGCATTCGTTTGTGCTAGTAAGGCACTATCCACTAGTGGTTTTGGAGTTATTGGAGTAATTGGCGGATTTACAACCAAATTTTCGTTTCCCTCAATAGGGGCATAAATAATTTTTAGTTGAAAAACGATAATTGAAACCGCTGCTATAAATGCGAATAAAAGCACCCAAACCCATGTTTTGGATTTCTTTTTTTTATTTTTTTCGGCTGGTGTAAGAGCTGCAACTGGTCGACTTGGCTTCGTTTCTTGTTTCTTTTCCTCAGCAACGACAGAAGCTGTTTTAGGTAGTTCCAAAGAAAGTGTTGGCTCCGTTACCTTTGCTTCTTTAGCTTTAGACTTTAATTCAGAAAGTGGGCTTATATCTACAAAAGGGAGACCAAAATCCTTGGGATCTGACCATTGCTTGGGATTGGATTCTTTTTCTGCCATTGTGCTATTGAGAAGATACGAAACTAACTTAAAACTAGGTAAAGCCCAACCTTAGTTGTCGGTAAATTAAAATTTGAAACTCAGCCCTCCTACTCCTTGAATTCCTCGCACCGGGTAATTCATCCAGCGCATGTTTTTCTTGTTGAGCAGGTTATTTCCTTCTACAAAAATAGAAAGGCGCGAACTTACCAAATAGAATACTTTCAGTTGCAGATCAAGGATGGGATTGAGTGAGACTTCTTCAACTTTCGGTGTAGAAATGATTTCCTGGGGTTCAAATCCCCTTGCCTTTAATCCACCCATCAAATTGGAATTTGCTTGCAGACGTATTTTTTTACCTGGTGTAAGCTGGTGATTCACGTTGATCATCCAAGTAGGTCGATGCCAAGCTGCTTGCTGGGTGGTAAGCCCATAATGAAACAGGTCTAACTGTGTTTGTAACGCATAAAGTTCTGAAACCTTGAGTTCAATCGCGGTGTTGAACTGCAGCACCGTAGCCTGTTTATCGTATACCAATTCAAACCTAGCCGTGTCAGTATATGAATTAACAAAAAAATGAAGATTGGATTGGCGACGGAGGTCAATACTGGCTCGGTAAAGTAATTTATCCGATAAAAGCCCTTCTACACCAGCTGCAAAGGACAGTTTAGTAACGGTATTCAATAATTGTTCGCTGGGACCAAGGAAAGGATTTTCCTGGACAAAACTTCGGTAAGTATTCCGCTGCACATCTCCAGAAATCGCAGCATTTACCCTTAAATTCTCAGTAATTTGATACGTAGATTTAATCACTGGAAATAATTGAATTCCAGGTTTTGATGCTGCAACCGAATCATTTTCTGCCACCAGCACTACGCCAGTGGTAAACCGGAAATCACCCCAACTGTAATGACTCTCCGGCCGTACCGAAAAAAAGTTTCGGTTCAAATCATAGTCTCGATCCTGGATGTTAGTTGTAAAATAGGTAAGGGCCAAACTTGCAGATGCATCTTTGGAAGGTCTGAAGGTTACCCTTCCTTGTCCACCTAACTCCTCCTCTCTCGCAGCAAAGCTATCTCTGAAACCACCCAAAATAACTTCCACCTCATATCCGATGCGCCCCACTTTGTCTAGGTCCCGAATACCTAGCTTTAAATTTCCTAGTATTTGTTTATTGGGATCAAAAATTGGCCCGGCATCTACGTTAGGAGGAATTTCAAATCCCAAATCTTGACCATAATAGGTATACGCATCTCTTTTTAGATTCAAAGAGGAATACAATTCCGCTTCATCCAAAAAGTAACTAACATATCCAGCCAATTCAGTATGCGATTCTTTACTTTCCTCACTCATCCAGCTCACTGGCCCTTTACCAAAACTTTGATGATAAAATTTTGTAGCATACTGCAAATCCTTGGATAGGGTAGACATGTATCGGCCTTCAATCAAGGGTGATAAAAAGTTACCATAGCCTAAGCGAACCCACCCAGGTAACAAATCCAACTTTGGAACTTCCCATTCTTTCGTGGCGGGCTCTGCCTGAATTTCAGAGGCAGGAATCGAAAGAAAAAATGGCATTACTGGGAAGGTAAGAGATCCCAAAGCTTTGGGTTGCGGCAATGTAGGCATCTTTTCAAAACCTCGAATCTGCTTAGGTAAACGGATTACTCGATCTTTTTGAATGATAAAAACCTGGTCTTGAACACCTCCTTTTGAGGAAGTTTGTGCAGAACTAAAACTTAGGCATCCGCAAAAAAATCCTAGGAATAAGAATATGGTATAAATTCTTCTCATGGTCTAGTCAAGGCTTTTAAGTGTAGATGCTGCTTTTTCTTTGACCGTTGCATCGGTGGATTGATCAATCACTGATTGGAGGGTCGCCTTTGCTTGAAATACCTCTCCTAACTTCAAATAGTTGTCTGCCAAAAGTAAAAACACACTTCCATACCAAAAATCAAATTCTAAAAAGGGAGTTGAATAGTCAAAAATCAGTTCATTTGAACCCTTTAAATCCCCCTTTTCTTGATAAATCAGCGCAAGCAAAAACAGCCCTTCTGCCGCTTCTTCATTGCTAAATTTCTGAATCAATAGGCCAAAACTATCCTCTGACTCAGAATTTTGACCTAAGAATCGATGAGATTTACCTTTAATTAATAGAGCTTTGGCTGCAATACCTGGAATCAATTCTTCTTGAGCTAGCAGTTGGTTAGCAGCAGTAATAGCCTGAGTATATTCTTCCATAAAAAAATGCGCAACCATAATCCCTTTTGCCACCTCTGCTTCAGCCAATAGCGACCTAGTTTGGCCTAGAATAGGCACAAAGTAGCGCAAGGCTTCTTGGAAATTTTCTCTATCTAATTCAATATTCCCCAATTGCTGTAATGCCTTGATACGATACGGGGATGCCGGCTGTTGCTCCATCAACTTAAATAAATCGAAGGCTCTTTCTACATCACCAACCTGTCTATAGGCATCCGCTGCAA
>JAQCJI010000043.1 GCA_027593175.1 Bacteroidota bacterium
TTACCCGAACTTCAGTATTATCCTCGGAAGCCAAAACTTTAACCAATTCACCTGAAGATCTTCCCAAAAGCGCGGTGTGAACGAACGAGGTACCCCAGGTATTTACGGGATAGGCTTGTTGGTACAGGTGATCATTTGCTATTCCACAGGCTCCTACCGAAGTCCATTTATTTCCTCCATATACTGCAATTTTTTTGCATTCATCCGCATTGGATCCTAATACTCGGACCCTCGACCCAGTCAAATCTCCGCGAGCCTTAATCTGGTAACTCTGGCCTCTATTCAGCGTAATTTCTGAGGGAACACCTTGAATATTTCCAGAAATAGAGTTGGCAGTAGTGGTAATTTCTATTTGTGTATTGTCTTCAGTAGCGACCACCAAAAGTGTACTCTCATTATTACTGTTGCTTCCAAAAGTATTAGGCACATTCTCTTCAAAATGAGAAGTAATGTAGTGATCCTTCCCCAATGCCCCCAAAGGCAATACCACGGTCCCATCTGCACTTTTGTTCCGTTCGTTAAAAGCATGAACAGCAATTTTTCCAGATGCAGTGATGTGAATGCCTAAGTTTTCAATTACCCCCGAAGTCCGGTGGAGCAAATCCAATTCATAGGACAACTTGCGAAAGATATATTGCTGCCCGGCAGTTAATGAAAAAGTCTCAGATTGGCCTAGAAACTCAATTACTCCAGTAGTATTTTCCGTTGCAGTAATGACTAGCACCGCATAATCGGGACTATTCAAACCTCGATTATTCTCCATAAACCCCACCCAAAATTCCTTCCCCGTCGTAGAGAGCTGCGCATACCCCGATTGGGAGAAAGACAGTAAGATCATAATAAGAAAGAGGGCACGGAATATCACTCGCATGGAAGTGGAAGTCTCTTTAAATTGACGAGGTGAATATAAATGTATTTTATGGAACAATTAAGCTACAGGTGAAGGGATAAATTTCCAACCGATTAGTAGACAGACAAATCCTCAAAAAAAGGGATTAATCTCTATCTTTGCGCTTCTTAAATTCAATATCACATGATTTCAGTAGATAACCTTTCCCTCAAATTTGGCAAAAGAACCCTTTTTGAGGAAGTCAGCCTAAAATTTACCCCAGGCAACTGCTATGGGGTCATCGGTGCCAATGGAGCTGGTAAATCTACTTTTCTAAAAATCCTATCTGGAGAAATGGACTCTACCTCAGGGGCGATTAACATTACCCCTGGACAGCGAATGGCGGTATTGAAGCAAAATCACTTTGAATTTAATGAGGTAGACGTATTGAAAACGGTGCTGATGGGACACAAAAAATTGTATACCATCCTAAAAGAAAAGGACGATATCTACCTGAAAGAGGATTTTTCCGAAGAAGATGGCATCAGAGCCTCTGAGTTGGAAGCAGAGTTTGCCGAGATGGATGGATGGAATGCCGAATCAGATGCAGCCTCTCTTCTATCTGGACTGGGGATATCCGAGGATATCCATTATCAACTGATGAAAGACCTTGCAGGAAATCAAAAAGTGCGCGTTCTCTTAGCGCAAGCACTTTTTGGTAACCCAGATATCTTGATTCTCGATGAACCAACCAACGACCTGGATGCTGACACGATTATCTGGCTCGAAGATTTCTTGATGGATTTCAAAAACTTGGTGATCGTCGTTTCCCACGACCGTCACTTCTTAGATACTGTTTCTACGCATGTGGTAGACATTGATTTTGGAAAAATCAAAATCTATTCCGGTAATTACACTTTCTGGTACGAGTCCTCCCAGCTGGCATTAAAGCAACGAGGAGATCAGAACAAAAAGGCAGATGAAAAGCGAAAAGAATTGCAAGATTTTATCGCCAGATTCTCTGCTAACGTGGCTAAGTCTAGACAGGCTACAGCTCGAAAGAAGATGCTTGAAAAACTGAATGTAGACGAGATTGAGCCCTCGAGCAGAAAATATCCCGGAATCCTATTTAAGCCAGAGCGGGAAGCAGGAGACCAGATCTTTATGACTGAAAACCTAGAGTTGAAGGCCGATGGAGTGACTTATTTTACAGATGTAAATCTGATGGTGGACAAGGGAGACAAGATTGCCTTCATCTCCAAAACAAAGCAGGCAGTAAATAAATTTTTCCAAACCATTGTGGAAGAAATTAAGCCAAGCAAAGGGGAATTAAAGTGGGGCGTAACGATCAATAAGGCTTATCTACCAAATGACAACTCCGATTACTTCAAGACTGAACTCAACTTGATCGATTGGTTGCGGCAGTATTCCAGCAACCAGGAAGAGGTTTATGTACGAACCTTCTTAGGCAGAATGCTTTTCACAGGTGAGGAAACTTTAAAAAAATGTAGCGTATTGTCTGGTGGAGAAAAAGTACGCTGCATGGTTTCAAAAATGATGCTTCAAAATCCAAACCTGCTGGTCATGGACGAACCCACTAACCACCTGGATTTGGAATCGATCACGGCGTTTAATAATGCCATTGTCGAACTCAACGGTACAGTATTGATGTCTTCCTATGATCATACCTTTGTACAGTCTTCCTGCAATCGAATCGTCGAGTTTACACCAAAAGGCACCATCGATAGAAGAATGCTCTACGACGACTACTTGATAAGTCCTGAGATCAAGGCCTTGCGTGAGAAAATGTACGGCGGCAGCTTGTAATACCATCTCTCCGTGCTCCTCACTGCGATTCTTATCTACTTAGCCATTACCCTTGCTATTGGAGCTTGGTCCTCAAGGCTAGTCAAAAATTCGAACGACTTTGTCCTAGCCGGCCGTTCACTTCCCTTGTTTTTGTCAGCATCGGCACTTTTTGCAACCTGGTTTGGCTCTGAAACCATTTTTGGTGCTTCCTCTGTCTACGTGGAAGAGGGACTTATTGGCGTCATTGAAGATCCTTTTGGAGGAGCACTTTGTCTTATCTTATTTGGACTTTTTTTCCTTCGGCCCATGTACCGCATGAATGTGCTGACCATTGGGGATGTATTTAAAAAGATTTTTGGTGATCGCCTCGCCTTTTTTGCCTCTCTTTTTATGATCCCTGCCTACTTTGGCTATGTAGCTGCCCAGTTGATCGCCTTAAGCCTAGTTTTGGGTGCGGTAACCGAGCTCAACATGCTTGAAGGTATGGTCATTTCTGCTTGTATAGTCGTCTTTTATACTTTCTTGGGAGGCATGTGGGCCATTTCCATTACCGACTTCTTGCAGACTACCTTGATTGTCGTTGGATTGTTGGCAGTGGCCTACCTAGTGGCTAACGAGGCTGGTGGAGTTGGCGTGATTTTGGAAAAAGCCCCACCTGAAAGCTTTCAATTTTTTCCAGAACCGAACTTTGGGGCTTGGACCACCTACTTCGGTGCCTGGATAATCCTGGGTTTGGGAAGCATCCCCTCACAGGATATTTACCAACGGGTAATGTCGTCTAAATCTGAAAAAGTGGCTGTTCAATCCACCTATTTAGCCGGGATATTTTACCTCACCTTCGGCTTACTTCCCCTATTCATCGCATTAGGAGGAAAAATCTTGTATCCTGAGTTGTACTTGGCGGACAAGCAAATGCTCTTACCTTCCATGGTTTTACAGCATAGCAACCTCCCCATTCAAATACTATTTTTTGGAGCGTTGATCTCTGCAATCATGAGCACCACCAGTTCAGGATTAATGGCGCCAGCTGCGATTATTTCTGAAAATTTGATTCGTCCATACTTTGGCAAAAACTTGAAAGACAGCCATTTTCTATGGATACTAAGAGCGAATGTGGTGCTGGTAGCTGGTATAGCTTTGGGGATGGCCTCCTGGAAATCAGATATTTACGAGCTAGTAGCTGGAGCATCTATTTTAATGCTGGTATCCCTTTTTGTTCCGCTTACTGCAGGCTTGTATTGGAAAAAAGCCTCACCGGGAGGAGCCTTTCTTGCTTTGTTTGTAGGAATGGGCGCCTATCTTGCTGCAGAAATGTATCTACCCAACCAAGAAACGCATCTTATTGGGCTTTTCGCGAGTGGACTAGCCATGGGTGTAGGCAGCCTAATTTTTCCAACCAAAACTTTAACTCCCGATGAACTATCCTAAGATTGTATTACAAAAAGGTAAGGAGGTATCTCTTCTAAGAAAACACCATTGGGTATTTTCTGGGGCCATAGCCAAAGGTACAGAGGAGCTGAAGAATGGAGATTTGGCAGCTGTTTATTCTTCCAAAAATGATTTCTTGGGCATCGGCCACTTTTCCCAAGGGTCCATCATGGTTCGCATTATTTCTTTCGAAGAACGTCCCATAGACGCTGCCTTTTGGATGGAAAAGATCCGTGCCGCCTATGCAGTGCGGGAAACACTGCAACTCACCCAACAGAAAGAAACCACCGTCTATCGGCTAGTTCATGGGGAAGGCGATGGCCTACCCGGATTAATTATTGATTACTACCAAGGTACTGCAGTGATACAAGCCCACAACATAGGTATGCATCAGCACCTTGAATCCATTAGCGAAGCTTTGCGGGCCGTATATGGATCACCACTGAAGGGGGTATACGACAAGAGTGCCGAAACACTCTCCAAATCTGAAACGCTACTTGCTAACGCATGGATTTGGGGCAAAGCAGAAACAGACTTGGTCAAAGAGTACGGAGCGAGCTATAAGATCGATTGGGAAAAAGGCCAGAAAACAGGTTTTTTTATCGATCAGCGAGAAAATAGAAAGTTGGTAGCCAGCTACTCCAAAGGGAAAAAGGTACTGAATACCTTTTGTTATTCGGGGGGATTTTCAGTACTGGCACTTCAAGAAGGCGCTAAAGAAGTTCATTCAGTAGACATTTCTCAAAAGGCCATTGACCTTACAGATAAAAATGTGGCTCTCAATGCAGGCTTCAAGGGCAAGCACCAGTCCATTGTAGCAGATGTAGTCAAATACATTCGCGAGATTGGTGATGATTTTGATCTCATCATTTTGGACCCTCCAGCCTTTGCTAAAAGCCTAAAGGCAAGACACAATGCCCTGCAAGCCTACAAGCGCCTCAATGCAGAAGCACTTCGAAAAATCAAACCGGGAGGAATCTTGTTTACCTTCTCCTGTAGCCAGGTGGTAGATAAGCGCCTTTTTGCCAATATGCTCACCGCAGCAGCTATAGAGAGTAAGCGGAATGTACGGATCCTACATCAGCTCTCCCAGCCTGCAGATCACCCAATTAATTGCTTTCACCCAGAAACAGAATATTTGAAGGGCCTTGTCTTGTATGTCGAGTAGTTTTCAAAGATATTGCCTGTAAAATTTAACTAGTTCACTAAAATTCATCTTTTAAATACCCTATCCATGTATACTGGACTTCAACACACCCATTCCGGCTTGGCTTATTTAGCAATACTTGCCTTGGTTCTTGTCATTATTTGGGCCTTGATTGGCACACTCTCTGGGAGAGAGTTTAAAGAGAAAGACCGGAAAATTGCCTTAGTCGCCTTTATCCTATGCCACATCCAACTTTTAGTGGGTTTGATTCTCTACTTTGTTAGTCCTTTGGGCTATTCCTTGCTGGCAGGTGGTGGTGCCATGGCAGATGCTACTGCTCGATTGACCGCCTTGGAACACCCATTAATCAATATAATTGCAATCGCATTGATTTCTGTAGGATTTATCCGCGCAAAGAAATTGGAAAGTTCAACCGCCAAATTCCGAAGCATTTACATGATGTATGCAGTAGGTTTAGTCCTGATCTTAAGCCGCATTCCTTGGGCCAACTGGCTAGGCAACTGATCTTCTTCGGCCATTTGAAATTTAGAAATCCAGCAGAGATGCTGGATTTTTTGTTTTAAGCTGTATTCTGAGCACCACGATACTCTTCTACATCTATAAATTTTACCTTTGGTCATCATTTGCAACTTTGTTACAAAAATCCTAGGTATTTTTAAGATATACTTTATTTTTGCAACTATGATTCAAAAAGCAATTTTGCTTTGTCTGGCTATGGCAGTTTCCCTGGGTACCCTTAAAGCACAAAAATGCGACCTCATCCTACGAGGAAGGGTATTGCATTTGGAAAATAACCAGCCCATTGAAGCCGCCTACGTGTGGCTATCGGAATCAGCTACTGGAGTAGCCACAGATGCCAATGGCAATTTTGCTATTAAGAATCTTTGTTCAGGTCAAAAAACGATACAAATTACTTTTATTGGGCATAAGGAAATCAAGCAATCCCTAATTCTGAGTACCGGAAAGAGCAATTTGACCTTCAAAATGGAGGAAGAGGCGGTAGCCCTTACTGGCGTCGAGGTACATGGGCACCGAGAGGCTGTTCAATCAACTACCGCAGTCTCTACCCTCTTTGGGGAAGCTCTCCTTCAATCTCGAGGTGAAAGTTTGGGTGAAAGTTTGAAACGGGTAGCTGGAGTGACTACCTTTTCAACAGGAAACACTATTTCTAAGCCGGTTATTCACGGACTTCACAGCAATCGAATCCTAATTTTAAACAATGGCATTCGTCTTGAAGGACAGCAATGGGGAGCGGAGCATGCTCCAGAAATTGATCCCTTTCTAGCCGATGAACTTACCGTCATCAAGGGTGCAGAAACGGTTCGCTATGGGCCTGAAGCCTTGGGTGGGGTGATTTTGGTCAACCCTCCTGCCCTGCCTACCACTAAAAAATATACTACGGAACTCAACCTAGTAGGTAACACGAATGGGAGAGCAGGCAATGTGGCGGTGTCCCATGCCGGTGGATCCGGGAAATACCCAGGTTTGGGCTATCGAATCCAAGGAGCAAGTCGAAGAGCTGGGAATATTCATACGCCGAATTATTACCAAGGGAATACAGGTATGTCTGAGGCTAGCTTATCAGGGGCTTTGGGGTACAGTTCGTCTAAAATCGGTACTGAGGTCTATTACAGCTTTTTCACTACCGAATTGGGCATTCTTCGCGATACACATACAGGTAACCTTTCCGATTTGCTTGAAATCATTGAGAAGGGTGCTCCATTCAATCAAGCTGACTTTGCATATACGATTAACAATCCCAAACAGGTGGTCAGCCACCACTTAGCAAAACTTAAGGCGCACTACCATTTGAATCCCTCCTGGAAACTCAATTTTCAGTATGGATTTCAACAAAACAATCGTCAAGAATTTGACCGGAGAAGAGGAGAATTGAATGCGCGGCCTAGCTTAAATTTGGAATTATTTACGAATACAACTGAGTTAATTCTGGAGCACAATTTGAAATCTCAATGGACAGGTTCCATGGGGATTAGCCTGATCCAACAAGCCAACAGCAATGTGCCGGGTACGGGAGTTACTCCATTGATTCCGAACTATGAGCTCCTGAATGGAGGGTTCTTTTTGATGGAAAAGTACATCAAAGGTCCACTTGAACTCGAAGCCGGACTACGCTACGATTACCGTACCGTTTCTGCTGCCCGATTTGTCGGTAAAGACCTGCAAGAAGCCGATTTGATCTACCAAAATGGATCTATTTTTCTGGGAGGAATGTACCAGATTAATTCAAATTTGGCTTTTACCTCCAATCTCGGTACGGCTTGGAGACCACCCAACGTGAATGAGCTCTTTAGCCAGGGCCTTCACCATGGAGCAGCAGCTGTTGAATTGGGAGATGCTAACTTGGACACGGAGAAATCACTCAAATGGGTAAATGGTCTCGAATACGAAGGAAAACGAGCCACAGTAGAACTTACAGCTTATGCCAACCAAATCCGAGACTACATCTACCTCAACCCGACTGGAGAAACCTTCGTGAGTTTGCGAGGCACCTTCAATGTCTACGAATACCTGCAAGCAGATGCTTTCTTTTATGGGCTAGACCTTTCAGGAACTTATTCGTTCACAGAGCATTTGAATGGCTATGCCAAAGGTTCGCTCATTCGTGCAAAGAATACCGAAACTAATACCTATCTCCCTTTTATTCCTTCAGATAGAATGGACTGGGGGCTATCCTATTCCCTTGGAAAAAATCCAGATCAGGGAAGAAATCGAATTACCCTCAGCAATGTCCTCGTTGCAAGACAACATCGGGAACCAATATTCGACCTAGCTCCTGCTCCCCCCGCCTATGCCTTATTCAACTTGGGTTATTCCAAAAAACTAGAACTTTTCAAGAACACCTTGAGTCTAAGTCTGCAGGTGAATAACCTATTGAATACCGAATTCAAGGAATACATGAACCGTTTTCGGTATTTCACTGCCGATATGGGAAGCAATTTTCAACTCAAACTTAATTATCAATTCTAAATTTTAGTACCATGAAAAATCTAAAAAAAGTATCCCTGTACCTCTTTGCGCTACTCGCATTTGGCTTTGCTTCCTGCGAGAGTGAAGATCCAGAAAAAGAGAATGAAGAGGAAGTAATCACAGATGTTACCCTCCAGTTTCAAGAATTAAATGCTTCCAATGCATTGGTAGGCTCAGTATTTACATTTAAAGCAAGTGACCCACAGGGCATTGAAGTTGGAAAGACACCTACAATCCAGTCCATCAGCTTGGCTAAAGGTAAAAAGTACCAAATGACTATTGAGGTGTATAACGCCATTGAAAAAGAAGACATCACAAAAGAAATCCTAGAAGAGGCTGCAGCTCACCAATTTTTCTTCTTGGGTCAAGTGTTCGAAAGCAACTTCTTCAGTATTCAATATGCCGATGCCGGAGGCATAGCCTTAGGTCTTAAAACCACCTTAACCGTATCTCCATCTACCGGTACCAATAACAGTAGTATGCGAGTTGTCCTGAGACATGATCTCAATAAGAGCTTTACTGGTGCTAGTAACCCAAATTTTTCAAACTTTGTACAGGCAGGAGGGGAAACCGATTTGGACATCACTTTTCCTGTGATCTTGAACTAAATAACAGTTTCTACATAAACAAAAAGGCTAATCGTTTGATTAGCCTTTTTGCATTTAAAAACTTTAACCGCAAATAGTGAGCCTATCTGGGTCAAATTCTGCCCAAGCTTTACCACCAATATTTCCGGAACCTAGAATAACTCCATATTCCGGGCCTTCGTTTAAAGGGTAAATTTTTACATGTCCATCAAAATTGCTGATGTCCTCAAACTTCAAACTTCTACCATCTGATAGTTTCCCCAGCGGGTGGTCGAAGTCAATTGCGTGGCTGGCAAGGGATTCAATAAATGAGCTATCGGAGTCCATTGTCTGACAGCAAGCCTGGTTTTGAATTTACCTCTATTATGTTCACTTTATGCTGACAATCTACACAAAAGATTGTCCCAATCGGATTTCAAGTCTCTTTTGAAGTTTTTTGTACACAGTTTCCCTAATTTTCTCCAGGCACTGCTCGGTGTTTTTCAATAGCTCATCTTGCCGTCGGCTAAGCTAAGTAAGCTTTTCCTGTTGCACGGTACTCAGATCACTCAAGGCATGCCGTACCCGCTCGCTAAACTGCTGTAGGGCTTCATTTTGCTCCTTTCCTGCAAGGCGCTAATTGTCAAACACTACCTGAAATTACCGATGGAGGTTTTCTGAAGCTTCCTTTCACACATCCACCAAATTTTGATCCAAAGTTTTAATTAAGGCTCGAAGCTTTGCAAATAGGGCTGATTCAACCGCTTGTTTTCTCCTTCCAAAAAGCAAGGCCCCCAATGCAAGCAATGAAGCCGCTACGCTGACACCAAGTAAACTAAAATTTCAATTGGCATAGGCAACTTGTTTCGACGGCTGAAGGTAATTCTTTCGAACCTCCACACCGAGAAAGCTGAGGTATTCCGCGACAGTCTCCGTCGGTAATTCTTCCATCGGCACATGTCCTGCCGTATCAAAAACCACCAAGTTCGCTCCTGGAAGAAGTTGCTGCAGCCGCTGCCCCTGGGACAAAGGAATCCAAGTATCCTTGGCACCCCAAAAAATGAGTGTTGGCATCTTCAGCCGTTCAAACTGTATGGAATTATTGCTTCTTGGTAGGCTCAAACGATCTAAGGTTGCTTGCCGATTGCCTTCACGCAACATCAGTTCGTAATACCGGGTAGACACTTCGGCTGTGACTTTTGTATCATCCCCATAGACCTCCTTCAGTTGGAGCGCAAAAAGAAATTTTGGAGTACAAGAAAGCAGTAGTTTCGAAAATACAGGATGCCTGGCCACTTGAAAGATCCAAGCACCCCCAGCGCTTGTTTTCTTTTGAGTTGTGGAATCTTTCTTTCGGCGTTCAGGCGCTGGTGCACCCGCTGCATCAATTAGATTCAGGGACAGTACCTGTTCTGGGTAATCTGAAGCCAACTGCAAAGCCACCCCTCCGCCCATGGAATTGCCTGCCAAGTGGTATTTCGTTAGGTTTAATTTTTGAGCCAAAGCATGAACCAATTGGCTATAATCCATTGTTCCATAGCGCTTTAAAGAATCTGGACCAGTTAGTCCATGTCCTGGAAAATCCAAGGAAATGGTTTGGTAGTAGGGACTCAATTCTTGTTGCCATTGATCCCAAGTATGTAAGGAAGCAAAGCTACCATGGAGGAAAAAAATAGGCTCTCCTTCGCCTCTAATTCTCACATGAACACGAATACCGGCAACATCGATAAATTGAGATTCTGGGGTGAGGTATTTGGTATTGACTTGCTCTGGAGAAATATCTCGACGATACATGGAACCAAGAAATAGGGCCATTAAGAGTAACAAAAACCCTAAAACCTTTCCTATTCTTTTTATCCAACTCATTTGATTTTTTGAAAGTATAGGTTAAAACCTACAAAAATTCTGTTCAATTACCTATTTTCCCAAAAATTCCCGAAGTGAACCTAAAAAAACTAAGCGATTCCATTGGCCCAGGGCCACTAATTACAGCAGCTTTTATTGGACCAGGTACAGTTACGGTATGTACTTTGGCAGGAATTCGCTACGATTACACCCTTCTTTGGGCACTGGTACTCAGCGTGGTAGCAACCGTCTTTTTGCAAGAACTCTCTGGAAGACTTGGAATTCTGACTCGTATGGATCTCAGTCAGCTCGTCAGAACTAGTACAGAAAGCAAGTGGAAGAGATTTTCCATCATGACTCTCATTCTCCTAGCAATTGGATTAGGCAATGTAGCGTACCAGGGCGGGAATATCACGGGAACATCACTTGGCCTAGGGATTTTTCTAGAGGTGCCAAGCTGGAAATTAGGGCAGTTAGCAATTCAGCCAGGAAATTTAGCGGTAGGATTTCTTGCCGCGGGGCTACTTTGGACTGGAAACTACAAACAGCTCGAGCGCATCCTAGTGGGCCTCGTCATCTTGATGTCCATCGCCTTTATTATTGCAGCAGCCTTGACCAAACCAGACCTTTCCTCAGTCCTTCGAGGATTTGTGCCCACCTTCTCTTCTGAAAAACTCCCTACCCTAGTTGCATTAATTGGCACCACGGTGGTCCCCTACAACCTATTTCTTTACGCCAGCTTGGTTCAAAAACAATGGACAGCAACAGCAGAACTCCCGTTAATGCGACGCGACCTCTGGGTTTCTATCGTATTGGGAGGACTAGTTTCAGGGGCAATTTTGGTGGTAGGAGTTGCAAATTCATCCTCCAACCTCGAAACAGCTCAGGATATTGCTAGAGGTTTAACTGGTGTTTTTGGAGTATTTGGCACCTATTTAATGGGCTTTGGCTTAATGGCTGCCGGACTTACTTCTTCGTTGACTGCACCATTGGCTGCAGGCTTAGTGATCTGCGGAGTTTTAGATTGGAGCCAAAATATGCAATCTACCTCCATGCGTGCTAGTATGGGAGCAATTCTACTGCTAGGAATTCTATTTTCCTCCTTTGGAATCAAACCTGTGACGCTAATCACCCTTGCCCAATTGGCAAATGGCATCTTACTCCCCCTAATTAGCGGCTGGCTCCTTTGGATGAGCAGCAGCAAACGTCTTTTAGGAACCCATGCACTTGGTATCAAAGGGATTCTTTTTGGCACCTTTATTTGGATGATTACTCTGATTTTAGCGAGCACACCCTGAAGAGCTCCACTAGGCTGGTTTTAAAGAGGATGCTTCCATCAAAAAATAGCTTCAAATTGAATAAAATTTCCGAAATTAATAAGTCAATTGGTACTAAACCCATCACCAAACCTGAAATACTAATGAAAGTCCATCTTCAATCTACTTTAGTTCTTCTAGTAGCTATTCTCAGCTACACCACAAGTTTTGGACAGCAAAAATCCTACTTAGGAACTCCCCCTCCTCCCGGAGCAAAACTGTATTTGGATGGAAGCAATGCCTCCTTACAACAAAATTGGACCTATTGGAAAGGACCAGGATTGGCGGCAACCCCTCCAATCAAATGGCCAGAAATGACGGATCCTGTGGATGGGAAAAAAGTAATTTCCAGCAATGACCCTGCTGGAGCAGGTGGCAAGTATGGTGCTGCCGACATTGTTACCAAGGATGAATTCCGGGACTTTGAGGCCCATGTTGAATTTCTTATACTGAAAGAAGGAGGCAATAGCGGGGTATACTTACAAAATCGCTATGAAATGCAAATATTGGATGGTGATTATGGCTTGCATGGAATGGCAGCAGTCATCAATGAAACCCTACCTACCATGGAAGCCTACACGGGCATTATTACTTGGAATGCTTACGACATACACTTTACCGCAGCAAAATTTAGTGCCGGAAAATTGGTCGAAAAAGCAAAAGTAACCCTCTATTTTAATGGAGTTAAAGTCCACGATCAGGTATCTATTCAGCAGGTTTGGGGTGGACCAAATTCAGGTATCGATGGAGGAAATAACGGAGGAAAAGGGATCACAGATCGTACAGGTGGACTAAAACTCCAGGCTGAAGGTCACGATGTTCTTTACCGAAACATTTGGATTAAACCTTTAGACCACTAAACGATACCAAAAAGTCAAAATCCTCCCCGGATCAAGGTTGCTGTATCCGAAAGTTCTTGTTGGGTCAACTTCAGTTTTGGACGGGTGAAATTGATGTCGTCCACTGTTCGGAGCGGAACTAGGTGGATGTGAACATGAGGGACTTCCAATCCAATCACTGCCATTCCAATTCGTGAACAAGTCAGGGTTTTATCCATAGCTTTAGCTACTTGCTGCGCAAAAAGGTGGAGACCTACCAACTCACTTGGTTCAAAGTCAAAAATGTAGGACAACTCTCGTTTGGGAACCACCAAGACATGACCCTTTACTAAGGGCATGATGTCCAAAAAAGCGATATAGTGCTCGTCTTCTGCTATAATCTCAGCGGGAAGTTCTCGTGCAATAATTCTGGAGAATAAACTAGCCATAGGTAAGAATTAAGAGACTATTGAGCCTTAAATCGTGCCCAACGTTAAAAAGAGATATCCAGGATTTCAAATTGAAGCTTCCCAGCAGGCGCATTGATTTCAGCGATGTCACCGATTACTTTACCCGCCAATCCTTTCCCAAAAGGGGATGCAAGGGATATTTTTCCAGCCTTTAGATCTGCCTCTTCCTCAGACACAAGGGTGTAGGAAACCGTCATGCCGTTCTTAACATTCTTTATTTTAACGGTACACAATATCCCAACTTTGGAAGTGTCCATTTTGCTGTTGTCAAATACACGCGCATTCCCTACTACTTCTTCCAACTTTACAATTTTGAGTTCCAAAAGTCCCTGAGCGTCCTTGGCAGCATCATATTCTGCATTTTCACTCAAATCCCCCTTATCACGGGCCTCCGCTATCTGATGGGCAATATCTATTCTCCCCTTTGTCTTCAACTCGTGAAGCTCATCTTTCAATCTCTTAAGTCCCTCTTCGGTGTAATACTGTACTTTCGACATAACTTATAAATTTTCAAAAGGCTCAAAAAACAAAGTAACGGTCACTTTATGGAGACCGTTACTTCCTGTTGCCTTTAAATACCCTACAAAGATAGAAAAGGATATTCACAAAGCAAGTACCATCACCTCTTCCCTAATCGATTAAACCTTTAAGCTCCTTACCGAAAGATTGAAGAATTTGCTGTACAAGAACCTCATTTATTTTTTGATACGATTCTACCGTCCAACCCGCAACATGAGGACTAAAGAGCACATTTTCTCGCTTGGCAAGCATTTTAAATTGAACTTTTTGCTCCAAACTAAATTGTTCAAACTTTTCATTTTCCAACACATCCAAGACCACACCCTTCAAAATACCCAAATCAAGAGCTTGATTTAGTGTCTCCATTCGAATTACCTCTCCCCTTGCAGTATTGATCAACCAGAAGGACTTCGAAAAACTTTTCAACTCTTCTAGCGTAAAAAAATCTCGGGTTTCAGGGGTTAAGGGCACATGGATGCTCAATACATCCGCTTCCTTTTTCAGCACATCCCAAGTCACTTCTTGCACTCCTTTTTTCCCAAAATCTTTTTTGTATTTGTCGTAAGCAAGGACTTTTACTCCAAATCCTTTCATTCGCTTAGCAAATTCCTTACCCATATTCCCAAACCCAAAAATACCTACTGTTTTCCCTTTTAGTTCAACCCCACGATTCCCTTCTCTATCCCAAATCCCTTTTCTTACCTGTTTATCGGCTTGAGTCAGGTGATTAAATAGCGCCAATAATCCCCCTAACGCATGCTCAGCAAGCGCATCCCGATTTCCTTTGGCAGCATGAAAAAGTTTTACACCTCGCTCCTCCAAATAGTTGAGATCCAACTGATCTAAACCAGCTCCTGCCCTGCCTATAAATTGAAGTCGAGTAGCCCGCTCGAGTAGTTCACGATCCAAAGGCGTCTTAGATCGAATCAAAATCCCCTCGTAGTTACCGATTTGTTCAAAAAGCTCTTCCCTAGTAATCTTTGGAGCATAGGTTACCTCGAATCCATACTTTCCCAATAGCCCAAGGATACTCTCGTGCATCTGGTCAGTAATCAGCACATTCATTCTCAAAGATTTAGTAACAACATGGCTACACCAAAGTAAACTGCTAAACCAAGTAAGTCATTGGTAGTAGTAATAAATGGACCGGATGCAATGGCTGGATTGATGCCAAAACTATGTAAAACCAGGGGAGTTACCGTCCCCATGAAGGAGGATAAAAGCACCACACAAAATAGTGCTACCCCTACCGTAATACCAAATAAAGGCTCGAATCGATACAAAAATACGACCACAAGGAAGACAAAAACTCCCAACACAAATCCATTAAGTAAGGCTACCAAAAATCCCTTCAAAAATCGTTGCCAAGGTGTGTCGTCAAAGGCGGACTTCGATGCTAAGGATTGTACAATAAGGGAGGAAGCTTGAATCCCTACATTACCACCCGTTGCAGCGACCAAAGGAATGAAAGAGGCAAGGGCTAAGTACTTCGAAAGTCCTCCCTCAAAAAAGCCAATCAGTTTGGCTCCTATTAATCCTCCAATGACTCCAATCAAAAGCCAGGGCAGACGAGCCTTGGAAATGGTGATTACCGAATCGGATTCTTCAATGTCTGCCGAAACCCCAGCCATGGCTTGAATATCTTCCTCTGCTTCCTCTTGAACCACATCCAAAATATCATCAACCGTGATTCGGCCTACCAATTTGTTTTTGGCATTCACGACGGGTACAGATTCCAAGTCATACTTTCGCATCAGGATAGCTACCTCCTCCTGATCCATATACACCGGTACAGCAATTACATTCTCGTCAATAATGTCTTCAATTTTAGTTTCCGAGGCAGCAAGAATTATCTTTTTTAAAGATACGCGTCCCAAAAGCTGCTGCTTATTATTGACCACATAGATAGAGTAGATCTTCTCCACATTTTCTGCCTGCCTCCGGATTTCATTGATGGTTTGAATCACGTTCCAATTTTTGTTGGCTCGTATAAATTCCTTTGCCATAATTCCCCCCGCCGTATCTTCCTCATAGCGAAGCAATTCCAATATTTGCTCCAGCTTGATTCGATCGTCTATTTCAGCAATTACCTCTTCCCGTTCCTTTTCAGAAAAGAAGCTGATAATATCTGCTCCATCATCAGAGTCCATCAGCTGGATCCAAGATGCTATTTCCTTTGTTTCTACCTCCTGAAGGACTTTCTCAAGTGTATTGTCGTAGAGTTCAATTATAATATCGGCTGCCAATTGACTTTCCATAAGTCGCAGCACATAGATGGATTCGGAGGTTTCTAGTTCATCCAAAATAGCGGCAATATCTGCCACATTTACACCAGCTAAAGAATCTAGAATATAGGCCGTATCCTCGCCAGCAATCCCCGATTGGAGACGCTCCAAGTATTCTTTCGAAAGCTCAAATTTTTTAATTTGCTCCACGACCTTTTTCAATTTGTTGCGTCAAAAATACAAAATCAGCCACATTCAATTGCTCTGCCCGCTTATCTAAAATGGGATTTATTTTGAATTCTTCAGTAAGTTGGAATGATTTTAGGGAATTTCGAAGCGTTTTTCTTCGATTCCCAAATCCTCCTTTTACCACCTGAAGGAAAAGTTTCTCATTGCAATCCAAATGTTGAACTTGATTTCTTTTCAGGCGGATAACACCAGAATTTACCTTCGGAGGAGGATTAAAGACTTCTGGAGGAACCGAGAAAAGGTATTCGATGTCGTACCAAGCCTGAAGTAAAACGGATAGGATCCCATATTCCTTGCTTCCTTTTGGGGAGGCAATTCGTCGTGCCACTTCTTTTTGGAGCATGCATACCACCTCAGTAACCTGATTTTTGTGTTCTAAAACTTTAAAGAAGATTTGAGAGGAAATGTTGTAAGGAAAGTTTCCCGCTACCGCAATAGGGCTTTCAAATGCACTAGACAAATCAAACTTTAAAAAATCTCCTTCTAAAATTCGGTCTTGTAAGGCAGTATACTTCTGATGCAAATAGGCAATACTCTCCCGATCAATCTCAATCAAGTGCACTTCCAAGTTGCCTTTCACCAAAAAATCAGTTAAAACTCCCATTCCAGGACCTATTTCCAACACCTGCTTCACACCCATGTGGCCATCTACCGCCATAGCAATCCGTGCCGCAATGCTGAGATCAATCAAAAAATGCTGACCAAGATGCTTTTTAGGTTTGACCTTTTCCATCGTAACCCTCTGGTTTTTTTTTGTAAATTGCCAACCTAAAATTAAGGGATTATTCCGAGATGGCACGGAAATTTGTTTCGCGCCACTGCACTACGTACCGCCATGCAAACAAATAAACAAAGACCCATCTTAGGAATTAGTATTGGAGATATCAATGGGATTGGACCTGAAGTAATTCTGAAAACGCTTGCAGATGCACGTGCTTTCAGCAACTTTACTCCTTTGATTTATGGGCATGGCAAAGCCTTATCACACTATAAAAAGTTGATGAACCTGGAAGATTTTTACTTTACCCAAGTTCGCACCCTTGAGGAAATCCAGCACCGCAAAGTTAATGTGATCAACTGTATGGAGGAATGTCCTGAAATCATTCCAGGGGTAGAAACGCAGGAGGTAGGAAAACTTGCATTAGACTCATTTGCTGCCGCAGTGGAGGATTTGAAATCTGGAAAAATCCAGGGATTAGTTACAGCCCCCCTATCAAAAAGTAATATTAACTCGGAGGCAGTCCCTTTTTTAGGACATACCGAATATTTAATTGAGGCAACTGGGAGTCCATCTGGATTGATGATGCTGGTGGGTGAAGACCTACGAGTAGGCTTAGTCACAGGCCATATTCCCTGGTCACAAGTTGCTTCTTCTGTAACCAAAGAAAAAGTAATCGAGAAAACTAAGGTTTTCATCAGGAGTCTAGAGCAAGATTTTGGAATTAATAAACCAAAAATCGCCATCCTTGGCTTAAACCCACATGCGGGTGAAGATGGGTTGCTGGGTTCAGAGGAAGAAACAATCCTCAAGCCGGCCATCCAAGAATTAAAAGCCGCCCGGCATTATGTTTTCGGCCCCTACCCGGCAGACGGCTTTTTTGGAATGATGCACCAGCAAAAGTTTGATGGGGTGCTTGCCCTTTACCACGATCAAGGTCTTATCCCTTTCAAATCCATTGCCTTTAGTAGCGGAGTCAACTTTACTGCAGGACTTTCAGTGGTGCGAACTTCCCCAGATCATGGCACTGCCTATTCGATTGCAGGAAAAAATGTTGCAGATTGTTCCTCCATGAGAGCCGCACTTTTCCTTGCTTATGATATCATCGAACGGCATTCATCAAGCACAGTATAGCGTTAAAAAGTAAAAAAGATAGGTGAAGCCTAATTATATTTCAATTTCTGTTTCACTGATGATAATTTATTACCTAAATTTGCGGACTTAATTCGAAAGGAAGTAACGTGAAGTTTTGGAAAACCTTTGATATTGAAGTTATTAAATTTAAGGAAGGACTACACGAGGTAGATTTTCTCATCGGAGATGCTTTCTTTCAACAGGTAGAGGGAAACGACCTTTTAGAAAAAGGAAACTTAATCGCATGGGTTAAAGTAGACAAAGGAGCTAATTTGATCGAACTTACCTTCCACATCGTTGGAAAGGTATCGCTGATTTGCGACAGAAGTCTTGAAGCATTTGAACACCCCTTGGATTTCACTGAAAAGATGATCTACAAGTTTGGGTCAGAAGTAAAAGAAATAGACGAAAGCGTCATGATGATCACAAGGGATACACCTTCTATCAATGTTGCGCAACTCATCTACGAATTTATTTTACTGGCCTTGCCCTTAAAAAAAATTCATCCGAACTATAAAAATGAATTGGATGAAGAGGACAATGAATTGGAAGGTGGTTTCGTGTACTTAGACGAGGCCTTAACTGAAGGTTCAGCAGAAGAAACAGAAGAAGAGTCAACTACACCAGTTGATCCCCGGTGGGAGAAACTTGGAAAATTAAAAAATAAAGAATAACCATAAATCACGTATAAAATGGCACATCCTAAACGTAAAATTTCGAAAACCAGAAGAGATAAAAGAAGAACGCATTACAAGTTGGAGGCTCCTGGATTAGCAAAATGTCCTACCACTGGCGAAATGCACCTACCTCACAGAGCATTCTGGTTGGATGGTAAATTGTACTATAAGGGAAAAGTAATCATTGAAAAAGAGATGAAAGCATAATTTCCCCTCACCAACATCTTATTCCACTCTCAAAAGGGGTGGAATTTTCATTTTTACAAAACACAAACAATCTGATTTACACGGTTTTAACTCCTATAACTAAGAAGGCTTTGGCGTTCAGAAGGCATTGTGTTATTTTTGAACTCTCTGGTTTCAAATATCATTGACTATTTCAAGGGATTTGAAAGAATGAAAAAAGAACTGAATCCGATACGATGGATAAATTAAGAGCAATGGTCACTGGTATTCACGGATATGTTCCTGAATACCGGCTTACCAACAAAGAATTGGAATCTCTAGTGGATACTAATGACGAGTGGATCATGTCCAGAACGGGCATCAAAGAGCGAAGGATCCTTAAAGGCGAAAATCAAGGAACTTCTGTACTTGGAATTGAAGCTGTAAAAGGCTTATTGGAAAAAACAGGAACCGATCCGCTAGATGTTGAACTCATCATCTGCGCTACCGTTACTCCAGACATGTTATTCCCTGCCACTGCTAACATTATCGCAGATAAAGTAGGTGCAAAAAATTCTTTTTCCTTTGATATTGGAGCCGCCTGTTCAGGATTTCTATATGCATTGCAACTCGGCTCTCAATTTATTCAAGCAGGAACTCATAAAAAAGTAGTGGTCGTTGGAGCGGACAAGATGTCGTCAATTGTGGATTACCAAGATCGAACTACCTGTATCCTCTTTGGAGATGGTGCAGGAGCAGTTCTCCTAGAGCCAACTACTGAAAAAATTGGTATTATCGATGCCATTTTAAAAGCTGATGGATCTGGAGAAAACTTCCTTCATATAAAGGCTGGAGGTAGCCGTAAGCCAGCAAGCTTAGATACCATTGCAAACCGAGAGCATTACACATACCAAGAAGGTACAACTGTATTCAAATTTGCTGTGACTAACATGGCGGATGTAAGTGCAGAAGTTATGGAACGAAATGGTCTAAAAGGGGACGATATTGCCTGGCTAGTACCTCACCAAGCCAACAAACGAATCATCGATGCCACTGCTAATAGAATGGGTGTAGGCCCTGAAAAGGTCATGATGAATATTGAACGCTATGGTAATACTACCGCAGCGACCATCCCACTTTGCCTTTGGGAATACGAAAGCCATTTGAAAAAAGGAGATAACCTGATTCTTGCTGCATTTGGTGGTGGCTTTACCTGGGGAGCGATCTACCTGAAGTGGGCTTTGGATCAAAAATAATTAATTTGACTAATTAAGAAATATGGCAAGTACTGCAGATTTTAAAAATGGGCTTTGTCTCGAAATGAACAACGACATCTATTCGATTGTCGAATTTCAACACGTTAAACCTGGAAAAGGAGCTGCTTTTGTTCGTACTAAGCTTAAGAGCTTACGGAGTGGGAAAACTCTTGAAAAGACGTTCAATGCTGGAGAAAAAGTCACCACTGCCCGAGTTGAAAAAAGAGCACATCAATTCCTATACAAGGACGATATAGGCTATAACTTCATGGATACCAGTAATTTTGAGCAAATATCCTTAGAAGAACGTTTAATTGAGCGCCCTAATTTGCTGAAAGACGGTCAACTAGTTGATATTTTAGTGCATGCCGAATATGAAACTTCGCTTTCTGTAGAACTTCCTCCATTCGTAGAATTGATGATTACCTACACAGAACCTGGAATAAAAGGAGATACTGCCACCAATGCCCTTAAGCAAGCTACAGTGGAAACAGGTGCAACTGTAATGGTACCCCTTTTTGTTGAACAAGACACCATGATTAAAGTAGATACCCGAGATGGATCTTACTCAGAAAGAGTTAAATAAGTAGTTTAAGTATCTCGATTTATAGTAAATTACCAATCCTTTTTGAATTAGTTCAACCTATAAATGCTCCATCACATGGAACAAAAAAAGAACACTATGAAACCGAAAGAAATCCAAGATTTAATCGACTATATCTCAAATACCGGCCTTGCAGAAGTAAAAATCAAGACTGAAGAGTTTGAGCTTTTCGTAAAAAAATACGCAGATGCTTCAAATTCAGCACCTGCACCCCAAGTCATCGCAGCAGCACCGGCTCCTGCTGCACCTAGCCCAGCACCTAGCTCAAATTTAGTGGAGATCAAATCTCCAATGATTGGTACATTTTACCTCAGCGCAAATCCTGATACAGCACCTTTTGTTACTGAAGGCGGCAAAATCAGTGCAGGAAAAACAGTCTGCATCATTGAAGCGATGAAACTATTCAATGAAATCGAAGCGGAAATCTCTGGAAAA
>JAQCJI010000044.1 GCA_027593175.1 Bacteroidota bacterium
TTAGATGGATCTTTCGAGTTTCCTTCTATTCACTAACTCGCTATGCCCTATTTGCCTTGTTCTTTGTAGCATGGATTGGGTTGGTAACAGGGTATGTAGGGATTTTAGGAGAGGGATATTCAAATTGGAGTTTTATTTCAGGGGGATTGGGCTCTGAGCTGGCCAAGCTTTCCGACGACTTTTTGGGAATGGGTACCTGGCTGCTGATTTTCGGTACCCTATTTATTTTCATCATTTTATTTTATGGAATCCAGCAGCTTAATTGGTTTCCTCCCAAGTCCAAGCCTGCAGGTGAGTTAGAACTAGAAGGGGATTCTAGTTCGACCATCCCTTCTCCATTTTTTGGGGCAGAAGGAGAAGAGTTTGAAGATGATGCTAGTGCCTGGGAAGTAAAGGCAAACGATACAGAGCAACCCATGGCTGGAGACAAGGTAGATTTCAGCTTGGTAGATGAGGCTTCAGGGTCTGTTGTTCCCTTGCATTTCTCGGGAGACTTGGAGGAGGATCTCTTTGATGTGCCACAGGTCAACCTGTTAGAAAAAGATCCTACTTTTCTGAAGGAAGGAAATTTCACTGTACAGAAAGGTCCTGAAGAGGAAAAGACGGCGGAGGAGGTAGAGAATCTGGACCCCTTCGATCCTACCCTAGATTTGCCGCGTTACAAGTATCCTACACTTGACTTACTCAACGAATACGATGTGAAAAAGGTCACCGTATCTCGTCAGGAGCTCGAGGAAAATAAGGATAAGATCGTGACTACCTTGGAAAACTTTCAGATTGGAATTCAAGGGATCCAAGCAACCATTGGTCCTACAGTGACCTTGTACGAGATTGTTCCTAATCCAGGGGTCAAAATCTCTAAGATCAAAAACTTAGAAGATGACATTGCCTTGAGTTTGGCGGCTTTGGGTATCCGTATCATCGCACCTATCCCTGGCAAAGGGACTATCGGTATTGAGGTGCCCAATAAAAATAGGGAATTGGTTCCTGCTCGCGCGGTGCTGGGCACTGAAAAATTCATGAAATCCGACAAGGACCTTCCCATCGCCTTAGGGAAAACTATCGCCAATGAGGTATTCCTAGCCGATCTAGCCAAAATGCCGCACCTATTGATAGCAGGGGCCACGGGACAAGGAAAGTCGGTGGGTCTCAACATGATTTTGGCATCCCTGATCTACAAGAAGCATCCCTCCCAACTGAAGTTTATCTTGGTAGATCCCAAGAAGGTGGAATTGACCTTATTCAACAAGATTGAAAGGCATTTTCTAGCCAAGCTCCCAGGATCTGAGGAAGCCATTATTACGGACACCAAAAAAGTAATCCATACCCTCAATTCCTTATGTATGGAGATGGACAACCGTTATAGCTTGCTTAAGGAAGCCGGTTGCCGAAATATGAAGGAATACAATGCCAAGTTTGTAGCTCGGAAGCTGAACCCACAAAATGGGCATTATTTTATGCCCTACATTGTGTTGGTCATTGACGAGTTAGCGGATTTGATGCTGACCGCAGGCAAAGAGATTGAAGCCCCTATTGCAAGGTTGGCGCAGCTAGCCCGAGCTATTGGCATCCACTTGGTGGTTGCTACGCAGCGCCCTTCAGTCAATGTCATCACGGGAGTGATTAAGGCAAATTTTCCGGCTCGACTATCTTTTCGCGTTACTTCCAAAATTGATTCACGTACCATTTTGGATACTGGAGGAGCAGATCAGCTAATCGGCATGGGGGATATGCTGTTGTCTGTAGGCTCCGAAATGACCCGTATCCAATGTGCCTTCCTAGATACCCCAGAAGTGGATGCGATCTGCGACTGGATTGGGGAGCAAAAAGGCTATTCCTCTGCCTACCTACTTCCAGAATATGTTGGCGAAGATGGAGAGGGCTCAGGAGTGGAAATTGACTTGTCTGATCGAGACCCCTTATTTGATGAGGCTGCTCGTTTGATTGTGCTGCACCAGCAAGGAAGCACCTCTTTGATCCAGCGGAAGCTGAAGCTAGGCTACAACCGTGCCGGCAGGATTGTGGATCAGCTTGAGGCTGCAGGCGTGGTAGGACCCTTTGAAGGCTCCAAAGCACGAGAGGTTCTAATTCAGGATGAAGTAAGTTTGGAACGGTTATTGAGTAGTTTGTAAGCGATGCTTAATTGATTACAGCAGGACCTTCCATGAACCTTAAATTTCTTTTTTTTGCATTTTTAGCTTTTTGGTTTTTTGTGGCACCTAGCGAAGCTCAAAAAGACCCCAAGGCAAAAACGGTGTTGGATGCCATGAGCCAGAAATTCCAAGGCATGAAAGGCTTTACGGCAAACTTTGAGTATACCTTCCAGGATGAAGAGGGAGCCGGTGACCAACAGAGTGGAGAGGTGGCGGTTCTGGGTAATAAATACCGTCTCAAACTTCCAGATCAAGAGATTTACAACGATGGCAAGACCGTCTGGACCTTTATTCAAACGGGCGGATACAAAGAAGTAACCATTGACGATGCCACCCTCATGGAAGATGAGCTCACTCCCTCCAATATTTACACCCTTTACCAATCTGGATTTAACTACAAGTTGTTGGCGGATAAAACCTACCAAGGGAAGCCGATTTCCACGGTGGAACTGACCGCATTAAAATCCAATGCCCCTTTTAAGCAGGTTCGTCTGCTAGTAGAAAAATCCACGCAGCAGCTGTTGGGTTGGGAAATGTTTGATGGGCAGGGAGGCGTATTTACCTATTCCTTTAAAAATCTTAAAGCATCTCCTAGCCTTCCTTCGAGCTACTTCTTTTTTGATCTTAAAAAATATCCGGGCATAGAAGTTATCGACTTGAGGTAATTGAAAACTACAGGTGTAAAGAACTTCCTCTAGGCAAAGCCTTTTAGTTATTACCTCCATCAATCTCTTGTATTAGCGTTTGACTGGCTTCTTTGACTGTGGGTAGGATTGGGGCTAGTAGATCTATTACCTCTGGGGTAAGGGGTTCGATATAACTCAAAAACTCACTTTTGGACTTCCATTTTTGAGAGGTCTCCACCTCTAGCTTGTCAAATATCAAAACCAGTAAGCTGATAAAAAATCCGGCCCTTACGATACCTAGTACCGCTCCACCTAAACTATCTAAACCTCCCAAGAAGACCAAGGTCATCATTTTTTTGAGGGCCCTTCCGGCGAGATTCACAAGGAAAAGGGTGGAGAAAAAAATCAGTAAAAATGCGATTATGGGTAATGCAAAGGCGGCTTCATCCGTTTCCGTAGCGAGCCATTTACTCACCCCCCCCATAAAATAAACTCCCAGAACGATAGCCAATACAAAGCCAAGAAGACCGATAATAGTCATCAGCAGGCCTTTTTTGTAGCCTTCATAGGCTCCTAAGCCTAAAAGGAGCAGGATGACAATATCAATAGGTTCCAATTAATTTACTAATAGGAGTTTAACCTGCACTGAAATCGCCTTACCGTCTGCCTTTCCGGCCAACTCCTTGCTAGCTAATCCCATTACTTTTCCCATATCCTTGGGGCCAGTGGCACCACAGCTAGCGATGATGGATTGAATAGCCTGCACCAGTTCTTCTGTAGACAAGGCCTTTGGCAAAAACTCTTGAATCACCGTCAATTCGGCCAACTCTATTTCGAGCAGGTCGGCACGATTTTGTTTTTCGTAAATCTCAGCAGAATCCTTCCGCTGCTTTGCAGCTTTGGTGAGTAACTTCATTTCGTCTTCTTCCCTAAATGTTCCGGAGTATCCTTCCTTGGTTTCTTCCAATAAGATCAAGGATTTGATTGCCCGTAAGGCATTCAAACGCACCTTGTCTTTTGCAATCATTGCTGATTTTATTTCGCTTTCTATTCGCTGCTTTAAAGCCATAAGTTTTAGTTTTGTGTTATACCACTACACCCGGTTAAAAATACCTAATTTCGCTTGCCGAAATGACAAAGCTAAGTATAAATATCAATAAGATTGCCACCTTACGGAATGCTAGGGGAGCGAATAATCCCAATATAGTGCAAGTGGCAAAGGATTGTGAACGATTTGGTGCACAAGGGATAACAGTTCATCCCCGCCCCGATGAGCGCCACATTCGCTACCAAGATGTCCTCGAATTGGCTCAGGTGGTCCGCACCGAATTCAATATCGAAGGCTATCCTGATGCACGATTTATGGAGCTTATCCGTACGGTGAAGCCAGCTCAGGCCACCTTAGTACCGGATCCACCGACTGCCATTACTTCCAATACAGGTTGGGATACCCTCAAGCATCAATCCATGCTGCGGGATATAGTAGCTGAACTCAAAGAAACGGGCACGCGTGTAGCCATCTTTATCAATCCTGAAGCCAAGTATTTTGAGGCTGCCAAGCTAACGGGCACAGATCGGGTAGAACTCTACACCGAACCCTATGCCAGTGGTTATCCTCTGGACCGAGCCAAAGCGGTTCAGCCCTATGTGGAAGTGGCCAAGCTGGCCACTGAACTGGGCTTGGGTCTCAATGCAGGACACGACTTGGACCTGCACAATTTGGCCTATTTGAAGCAGCAAATTCCACAACTTGAAGAAGTATCCATAGGACATGCTTTGGTTTGTGATGCACTATATTATGGTTTGGAGAATACCATTCAACTCTACCTAAGACAGTTGGAGATTTAATTTAGTCAACAGTTGATCGTCGACAGACCCACATGTATGCAACTAAACTTTAAAAAATCTGGCTCAGGTCTGCCTCTCGTAATTCTGCATGGACTATTTGGTTCGGCAGACAATTGGTTTTCCATCGCCAAGGACTTGGAAAGTACCTTTAGCTTGTATCTGGTAGACCAGCGCAACCATGGGGATTCTCCACATTCTTCCGAATGGAACTACCAGGTGATGGTGGAGGATTTGCGCGAGCTGCTAGATGCAGAGGGCCTAGATACTGTATATTTGATGGGGCATTCCATGGGAGGAAAGACGGTGATGAATTTTGCGGTGACCTATCCGGAGCGCGTGCACAAATTGATCGTGGGCGACATTACTCCAAGATATTACCCTATCCATCATCAGTTGATCTTGGAAGGCTTGAATGCCCTCGACCTAACTCGTCTCCAATCCAGAAAAGAAGCGAATGAGCACTTGATGGCGTACATTCCTGAATTGGGGATTCGCCAATTTTTACTAAAAAGTTTGGGGAGAGATGCGCACGGGTTCGTATGGAAAATCAATCTTCCTGTGATCACGGAGCATATCGAAGAAATAGGGAAAGCGTTGCCTCCAGGAACTATTTTTGATGGTGCCAGCCTATTTTTGGGAGGAGCAAACTCTTCCTATATCCAGGAGCAAGACATTGCATCGATCAAAAGCCACTTTCCAAGCGCCGAATGGGTATCGATTCCAAATGCGGGCCATTGGCTTCATGCGGAGCAGCCGCAGGCAGTGGTAGAGGAAATCTGTAGGTTTTTAGGCTAACTCCTATTTTATCTGTTTGCCGTGCTTCATCACAAAATCCACGTCTTGCAGCAGGTTGATGTAGCGGAGCACATCTCCTTTTACGGCGATGATGTCGGCATACTTGCCTTCAGAGATAGATCCATAATCCCGCTCTACTTTCATCGCTACTGCAGGCCAATAGGTGGCAGCTTTGATGGTAAGAAGGGGATCCATCCCGAAATGATTGACCCATACATCCAGCTCATTCCAAGTACTTTGGCTGTGAAATTTCATTGGGATGCCGCTGTCCGTACCAATGAGCATGACCACTCCACTTTCTTTGAGCTGGGCAAACTTTCGGTCCAGGGTGGGCTTTCTCACCGGGGTGAGTTGAAAGTAGGACATCCTTCCAGGAAAGCGAAGGGAAGAGCGAATGTCTGTTATGATAGAGTCGGGTAGCCCCAAATGCCAGGAGGTATCGTCTAGCTTTTCGGGGTTGTCCCGGACATACTCATAGTTAAAGAGACCCTCTACAGTAGGCGTCCAGAATAAGGGCCCTATGTTCATTTTTGCTGTCCTTTCCTTCAGCATGGCTATGATGTCGGCTGGGTATTCTGGTGAAGAGCTCAAACCGGTATGTTCAAAGTTGTCCACACCAATTTGCAGTCCGATTCGAATCTCGTCAGGACGGTGAGAGTGGCCCACCACTAGTTTACCATATTTGTGCGCTTCATCCACCACGGCTTTCGCTTCTTCCAAGGTCATTTGATCCTGATCGATGAGTTTGATGACATCCACACCCGCATCGATTAGCTTCTTCACTTTGGCACGGGCATCTGCTGCTCCCGATACCCCCCAACGGAATTCCTCGGTGTTTGGATAGGGTGCTTTTTGGATAAAAGGGCCCGACACATAGAGGGTGGGACCTGGAATTTCTCCTTTTTCGATTCGTTTTTTGACGTTGATGCTGGCTTCCAGAGGGGCGCCCAAATCTCGGGCACTGGTGACCCCAGCTAGCAGCAACTGATGGGCTGAAGAAGGCATAATCACCGTCTCAAACACATCAATGTATGTACTGTCCCAATGGGTGTAGTCGCTGTGACCATTGAGCATCAAGTGCACGTGCATGTCCCACAGGCCGGGAAGTACGCTCATTCCTTCAGTGGAAATAACCTCTGCTCCCGCAGGTATAGCCAAGCTGCCTTTCTGACCAATTGCTTTGATCCGTTCCCCTTCTACTAAAATAACCGAGTTGCGTAGGGGTGTCCCTCCAAATCCATCGATCAAGGTACCACCCACCAGTGCTTTCATTTGTTGGGAGAAGACAGCTACGCAACTGTAAAGAAAGAGGGCGGTGAGGAAAGATTTTTTTAACATAGGGTGAAAGATGTAAAGTATATACCCGATGAAGATACATACTTTAGGCATTAAATTTTATCTTTCGAGGTCATTTCATCACCCCTATGCCTAAAGGAAAGTTATTTTTGATCCCTACTGTGCTGGCAGAAAACACTACTCATTGGGTCATTTCCCCTCAAGTTAAAGAGGTAATTGCCCATACCAAGATTTATCTAGTCGAAAATCCACGTGCTGCCCGTCGCTACATCTCTAACCTCAAGCTAGGTATCAATATCGAAGAACTCCACTTGGAAGTGTTAGACAAAGATACTGCTCCTGAGCAGGTATCTCGGTTGATGATGCCCCTACTCAACGGTGCCGACATTGGTGTGATTTCGGAAGCAGGCTGCCCAGCAATTGCCGACCCTGGAGCACTTGCTGTAGCCTATGCCCACCAAAAAGATATTCAGGTGGTGCCCATCTCAGGGCCAAGCTCCATGTTCCTAGCGCTAATGGGGTCTGGATTTTCGGGTCAGTCCTTCGCTTTTCATGGCTACCTCCCCATCGATAAAAAGGAAAGAGCTGCTGCCCTAAAAAAGTTGGAGCAGGAATCTCTTCGAGAAAAAAGAGCACAGCTATTTATGGAAACGCCCTTCCGCAACAACCAGTTGCTAGCCGATGCACTCGCCACCCTGAACCCCCAAACCAAGCTCTGCATAGCCAAAAACTTGACTGCTGCAGATGAATTGATCCAGACCAAAACCATCGCAGACTGGAAAAATAACCCCTTGGACCTACACAAGGTACCCACTGTCTTTATCCTACAAGCCTTTTGACATGTTTACAATCGACGCACACCTAGACCTGAGTATGAATGCCCTTGAGTGGAATCGGGACCTGACCCACCCTCTTGCTGAAATCAATGCTCGAGAACAAGGGCTTTTCGATAAGCCTGACCGAGGGAATGCTACGGTTTCCCTGCCAGAGCTTCGCAAAGGAAATATTGGTTTAGTGGTGGCTACGCAAATTGCCCGCTTTGTGGCACCTGACAATCCCCTTCCGGGTTGGCACTCGCCTCAACAAGCTTGGGCGCATACCCAAGGGCAGTTGGCCTGGTACCAAACCATGGAGCAGCAGGGGGAATTAGCACAAATTCGAAATTGGGAGCAGCTAGAAGCACATCGTACTTATTGGAATCAGGGGGAGGACAAGAGCAAAAAGGCCATCGGATTTATCCTCTCACTGGAAGGGGCAGACTCTATTGTAACCCTCGATTACTTGGGAAAAGCCTATGAATACGGTCTCCGTGCACTCGGTCCAGGGCACTATGGTCCGGGGCGCTATGCCTACGGTACCGACGCCTCTGCACCGCTTTCGGGGCAAGGCAAGGACTTGCTCCGCAAAATGGATGAATTGGGGATTATTCTAGATGCCACCCACCTCTGCGATCTGGCTTTTTGGGATGCCATGGATTTATTTCAAGGACCAGTATGGGCGAGTCATAACAATTGCCGAGCGCTAGTAGACCATAACCGACAGTTTTCCGATGAGATGATCAAGGTCTTGGTTGCTCGAGGCGCCGTGATTGGGGGGGTATTTGATGCATGGATGCTGAGCCCAGGTTGGATTCGGGGAGAAAGCACCCCGCAGGAGCGAAAGGTAACTTTAGCTACACTATTGGACCACATGGATCATATCTGTCAGCTTGCAGGCAATGCAGATCATATCGGTATAGGTTCAGATTTGGATGGGGCTTTTGGAAAAGAACAGTGTCCCGCCGATTTGGATTCTATTGCCGACCTACAAAAAATCCCTGACCTCCTTCAAGACCGAGGCTATACCTCTCATGATATTGAAAAGGTGATGCACGGCAATTGGCTCCGATTTTTGGAGAATGCTTGGCGGTAGCTTTTTTTCCGAATGGATTGAGTCAGATTAAAATGGCCCCTATTTTTTAGATTTTTTCAGCTCGAAGGTGACAATATCAATCGATTTCCGAAGGTTTTTCTGAAAATGAGCCGAATTTCCTTCAATTCTCTTATTTTTTAGAAGACTAAACTTCGCATTTTTTATCTCCATCCGACCGCCTCAAATTGAGGGGTACTTGTTTCGGAAAATGCAGGATTTCTAAAAAGTGACACCTTCCCCTTTGCTTCGATTGAATTGAATACATTGGCTACAAAAAGGAAGCCTTTGTACCAGTTCAAGAATAGTTGGACTTTTCCTTTACAGAAGTGGCCTAAACTGCCTTAAGAAGCGTACATCATTTTCTGTAAATAGGCGCAAGTCTTTGATTTGGTTTTTGAGCATGGCAATTCGCTCAATCCCAATTCCAAAGGCAAAGCCGGTATATTTTTTGGAGTCGATGCCGCAATTTTCCAGGACATTGGGATCTACCATGCCCGCCCCACCGATTTCCACCCATCCGCTGTACTTGCAGACATTGCAACCTTTACCTCCGCAGATCAAGCAAGAAATGTCTATTTCGGCACTGGGCTCGGTAAAAGGAAAGAAAGAGGGGCGGAAGCGAACCTTCGTTTCCTTACCAAAAATCTCTTTGGCAAAGTGGTAAAGCGTATTTTTTAGATCTGCAAAGCCAACATTTTCATCCACATACAGGCCTTCTACCTGGTGGAAGATGCAGTGTGCTCGGGCAGAGATGGCCTCATTTCGGTACACTCTTCCAGGGGAAAGGGTTCGTATAGGAGGTTTTTGATTTTCCATCACCCGAACCTGTACGGAGGAGGTATGGGTTCGAAGTGCGATGTCTGGATTTTTTTCGATGAAAAAAGTATCTTGCATCTCGCGTGCAGGGTGATTCTCTGGGAAGTTTAGCGCTGAAAAGTTGTGCCAGTCGTCCTCAATCTCAGGTCCCTCAGAAAGATTAAACCCAATACGCTCAAAGATTTCGATGATGCGCTGGCGTGTAGCTGTAAGCGGGTGAATCGCTCCCAAAGGGGAATTGGAGGGAGGTAAGGTCAGGTCTATGTTTGCCGTCCTTTCCTTTTGGTTAGTTGCAGCAACCTTCTCAATCAGGGCTTGAAATTTTCCTTCTGCAAGTTGCTTTACGCCATTGACAAGCTGTCCATAGGCACGCTTTTCATCATTTGTAATGCTTCCCATGGCTCCCATCAATTCACCAACCACACTTTTCTTGGAAATAAATTCCATTCGATAAGCCTCTAGTTGGTCTGGGGTACTTGCGTCTGCTGCTGCAATAGCCGCTTTGATTGCTTCGATTTTCTCCTGATACATGAGTTGCCGGTTAATCTTCTGGCAAAGGTACCAATTTCTAAATTTTTTGGGCAATCGCTGGTGGAAACTCTTTTGCGATCACCCTAAATTTCATTTACCAGGTTCGGCCTCCACCTTGAGGTCTTCCCATCATCCAAGGTTTTTGGGGCTGTGCTGGCTGCTTAAAGTTGCCCAGAATGTAAGTGAAGGTAATCATGCCATAGCGGGTAAGTACATTGGTAAAAACATCCGTAACGGCCACGTCCGAAATGGTACGGCTGATGCTGTTGTTTTGATTCAATACATCAAATACCACGGCCTTGAGTTCTGCTTTGTTGTTTTTCGCAAATCGGATTCCTCCCTCCAAATTCCACAGCCAGAAATTCTGGTTAAAGCCTTCGGATAAACCAGTATAGAGTGAGTGGGCTAGGTTATTGCCTATAAAGAACTTGCCATTGGTTGAAGAGAAATACAAGCGGAGGTTTGACTCTTGCTGATAGAAGTTGTTTTCCAGATTTTGCTGCAAGGAAGAGTTGACAATGTTGTAGGATCCTCTACTGCTGATCGTGAAATCAACATTCTGGCTAATATTGGAGTTGAAGGTCAGCCCTTGGCTTAGCGTCAGGTTGTCGTTCAGGTTGGTTGCCCCGTTGATGATCCCTGGTGTACGGTTAAAGCTTACGCGGGAAGTCATATTAAACTGGGTTTTTAATTTTTTGAGGGGCGCGCCATATGTCAAGAAGAAGCTCGATCGCATGTTACCATCCAAGTTGACTGGTCGTGTCAATTGACCTCCAGGTCGAAGGAGAATCTCGTTGTTGATCAGGGTATCCCTTGTAGTCAAGAAGGTGCTGGATCCTATGAAATTTGAAGTTGCCGAATGGGTTACATATAGGAAGAGCGTTCTAGACTTTTCAAAGTTGATTTTGCTGATGTTTGCGAAAATGTAGTGATTGAAACTTTGACCAAGATCTGGATTTCCTACGCGTAGGTTCAAGGGATTTTGGTTGTTGACCACATTTTGTAACTCGTTGACACTAGGTTCATTGGTACTGGTTCTGTAGCGTACTCTCCAGCTAAAACCAGTTTTTCGGTCATTGTAGTTCAGGCTTGCAGATGGGAGCAGGTTGTTGAAACTTCTGTTGAAGGTGCCTGCGAGGGGGAAAAATGCTTGATTATTTAATTGTGCATTCTGGTAGTCCAGATTCACATTGACATTCCAAGCTTGGTTGTTGTACGCGTAGCCAGAACGGAGGCGTTGGGTAATAAATTTGTTATCAAATTCATTGCTGAGGGCCGTATCGAGTAGGGCTCTGCGTTCGGAATCCAAAATATAAGTTTTTTGATCTGCTGCAGTTTTATTGTTGCCGATTTGATAGCCAAAGGTTCCAATGGCATTTTTGGACAGCTGTTCGGTAAAGGTGAGGTTGACTTTGTAGTTGAATCCCTCGTTTAGGGAATTGGTTTCCTGTAAAGTAGTATCCTGCGCTTTTCTTCTAAAATCCTTGCTGGCAGCTTCCAATTCTGAAAGTTGATCGCGGTTGCTCCAGGCGGTAAAGACTTCCGTGGAGAGGGTTCTTCCCTTTTTATCAAATTTATAGCGGTAGGTCAGGTTATTGGACAGGTTTAAAGCGGATGTTGTAGCATCGGTGATGGACCGGAGTGCCGAGAGTGAGTCTCCTTTGCTGGTACGGGTGAGGGCATCTCGATCGCTAAAAGTACCATTGTCTTGAAAAGAGAAACTAGGGGTGAGGACGATGGAGTTTTTTGCATCGAGATCTGCCTCGATTCGTGCATTGGCTCTATGGTTGTTGTTCTTTACCGTGTTGATCAAGTTTTCCTGATAGAATTGGCGGAGGTTTTCGTTAACTACTGTTTCTCTATTCGTAATTTGTCGTAGCGAGTTGGTCGTGTTATTAAAGAAATAACTACCGCTAATATTGACTTTTTTGCCCCATTTGTCCGAATAGTTGAGTCCGAGCGCATTGGTGGTAACTATTCCTCCGCTGTTGCCTACGAGAAAATTGTTATTTCCGCCACCGCCCCATTGGCTTCCACCACTACTTGAACCACCTCTCATGCCTCCAAAACCACCCATACCGCCTCCTGAGGTATTGGCTGAGAGTCCTGCAAGATCTTGGTTAGAGAAGTTTTGTTGGTTGATGTTGTTAAATAAACCCAAAATGGAGACCCGTTGATCACCTTTGAAGAAGTTGACACTTCCGCCAGCAGCGTAGCGGTCGTCGTTCCCATAGCCTGCGTAGGTTCTTCCAAAGGAGCCATTTTTACGGTCTGAACGGAGAATGATGTTGATGGTTTTGGTATAGTTGCCATCGTCAAAGCCGGTTAGTCGGCTTTGATCTGAGCGCTGATTTAAGACTTCTACGCGGTCGATCGCGTCTGCAGGAAGGTTTCTAAGTGCAATGTTCGGATCGCTTCCGAAGAATTCTCTGCCGTCAACCAAGATTTTTTGTACCTGCTCCCCTTGGGCTTGGATTTGACCTCCTTGCATGGTGAACCCTGGCATTTTCTTGATCAAATCTTCTGCTTGTGCATTGGTTTGGGTTTTGAATGCATTGGCATTGAAGGAAGTAGTATCTCCTTTTTGCTCACCGACGGCGCTAATACCTTTGACAACAACTTCACCTAAGACTTTAGTATCTTCAAGTAATATTAGTTCACCTAGCTCCACCGGCTCACGCATCCTATGAACTTTAGTGATGGTTTTATAGCCTAAAAAGGTGATTTCAAGTTTAACCTCCGGAATAAAAGGTCTGGAAATTTCAAATTTACCATCTGCACCAGTTACTGTTCCGCGGAGTAATGAGTCGGTCACCGTTTTGATTAATACATTGGCACCGATCATGGGAGTTTTTGCCACTCCATCGATTACCTGACCGGTAAACTTTCGCTCCGGGCGGGTTTGGTCTGTAGGGCGCTGCCCGAAGGATGGGAGTGCAACTAGAAATGAAAAAAATAAAAGAAACAGGAAGTAGTAAGTTTTCATAAATTGGTTAGTTTTTTCATGGTTTAGTTTTCAATGAGGCGGTTTAGTATCGATGTACCCTAAAGGTGGGGCTATTTTTTGGGGTACTCAAATCTGATAGACCAGCATAAACACCATGTCGACCAAAGACCCAAAACTAAAGACTAAAATTTCAACCTCCTGGAAAAAGGAATTGATTTGGCGAGTCAGCCCATTGATGGGTAAGAATGATGATTTGATAGATTCGATTCAAAGAAAAAATAAAATATGTTGATACATATGTTTTGACTCCATTTGTGAGCAAAAGGTTTAAGGTTGGTGAGGAGTAAAATTACAGTGGGAATTCTAAGGAATCACTGGTTTATTTTCAGTCTAAAAGTTTGACATTCAAGAATTTTACTTCATGATTTTTGCATAAGAAATTCCGTAATGGCTTTCGTGGTAGGTTACTTTACCTCTTTCAATGAGCAGTACTTGAGGGGATTCGTGAGGAATATCAAAGCGCTCCGCTACCAGATTGGATAGCGTTCGGTAAGCGATTAAATCCAAATAATAGGGGGTGATTTTGGCGGAGTCCTCGCTTTTCCAGTTTCGTAATAGCCGATCCAACGACATGCTGCTAATGGAGCAGCGGGTACTGTGTTTGAATAGCAGTACAGGTTTTTCGGTGCTTTCTTCGATCAATTGATCAATTTGCTCTTCTGAGGTGAGTTTATTCCAGTTCATGCACTCTTTTCGCTACTTTTGTAGTTCACCTCACAAAGGTAACCTTTATCTAATATACTCTAAATTATAATGACCGCGCCAACTTTCTATACTTCCATGAAAAGTGTTTTAATTTTTTGGATTGGGGTAGGAGGACTCCTGGCAGTTTCTTGCAAGTCTTTAGACCCCGCTGCCAGCCTACCGCTGCCTGCGGTACCAAAAACAACTTCTTCGGTTAATGTGCCCTTGGAGATTCCTTTTTCGACGCTTACTGCTGTGGCCAATCGCGAAACTCCCTCCCTGATTTTTCGTCAGCGGGGGATGGATTTGGGCAACGGATTGGTGGGTGATTTTGACTTTTCAAGAAACGGTAAAATCCAGCTTCGTGCTTTAGATCAACAGCGTTTGGAAGTGATGTTCCCACTAAAAATTCAAGGGGAGGTAGGCTTAAAGCCTGGGGGAATTCGAAATCTCCTTCAATCCAATGTACCGATCAACCAAAGCTTGGCTCCTGTTTTTGTGATTAACCCTGAAGTTCAGTCCAACTGGTATTTGGGAATTTCCGAATTTGAACTTATGGATTTGGGGGGTAAAATGGCACTGTCTGTGTTGGGGATTGAGCTGGATTTAAGTCCACTCGTCCGCCAAGAAATTCGCCTATTTGCGAAGCAGGAGCTTACCTCCAAACCGAATTTGCTTGCACTTAAACCGTTGATGGAGTCGATCTGGAATCAAGTAGGGAAACCCATTTTGGTGGAGGTAGAGGGCAAGAAGACAGGTCTTTCAATTCGTCCAGACTCGGTTAAAATCCGGGAGTACCTTCAGCCAAATAAGGGCTTACATCTGGATTTAGGTTTCCAAGGGCAGGTTGAGCTGCATCCTTCTACCGCAGTCCCTAGCCGAGCCTTTCCGCTGCCTAAAATTTCACCTAATACCGATGGTTACAATCGAATAGATCTGGAGTTACCTCTCGCATTTACCTATGCAGAGCTGGATGCCCTCATTCAAAAATCTTTTGGAGGACAGGCACTCCGAATGAATAAAAGCTATGTCTTTCAGGCAAACCAATTTCGTACGCAAGCGTATGGAGATCGATTGGGTGTTACGGTTGCCTTTACTGCAATTAGCAATAAAGGGGGGGAGTTGAAAGGGGAATTATTTCTTGCAGGACACCCAGTATATGATCCAGTTACGAAAGTGCTACGGGTGGAGAATCTGGATTTTATCATGAAGAGTGGTGGCATGAAAGCGATGTTGGGCACCCTAATCAAGCGAGGTAAAATCCATAAGCAACTCAGCCAACAAATGAAAATGCCGCTGGGGGAGACTATTGCTGAGAGTTTGAAAGGACTTCAAGGCCTGCTTTCTTTACAGACCCCTGTTGCCAACTTGTCTATTCAGGGTTTGCAGGTAGTGCCACTCGGTTTTTATCCAACCACCACAGGACTGGCAATCCCGCTCAAAGCGACTGCCACCACTGCCATCCAATGGAAGTGATTTATTGTAAAAAATAGATCAAAAAAAGGGAGGTTAACTCCTTTTTTTATTTTTTACCAGCTTTGATTTTTTCGACTACTTCTGGGTCTAAGAGTGTGGAGATGTCCCCCATTCCGTCTAGGCTGCCTTCCGCAATTTTTCGTAGAATGCGGCGCATGATTTTTCCTGAGCGGGTTTTAGGAAGTCCAGGCACCAATTGAATTTTGTCTGGCTTGGCGATTGGCCCAATGATCTTCGAAACGGTTTCCTTGATTTCTTGGATTAGGGTTTCCTCACTTTGGTTACTTAAATCGCAGATCGCGAAGGCATAGATGCCTTGTCCTTTGATCTCATGTGGATAGCCGACCACGGCAGATTCGATGACTTTCGGGTGCTCATTGATCGCATTTTCTACCTCGGCGGTTCCCATGCGGTGGCCCGACACATTGATCACATCGTCTACTCGGCCTAGGATCCGGTAATAGCCGTCGTGGTCACGCTTGACTCCGTCTCCCGTAAAGTATTTGTTTTTGTAGGTAGAAAAATAGGTTTGCTTGCAGCGCTCGTGATCTCCATAGGTGGTGCGGATCATGGAAGGCCATGGGAAATCGATGCAAAGGTTACCCTCCACAGAGTTGCCGCGGAGCTCCTTACCATCGGCATCGACGATGCTCAGCTGTATGCCAGGTAGCGGCAGGGTAGCGTAAGCAGGTTTGGTTGGGGTGATACCCGCGAGTGGGGAGATCATAATTCCTCCAGTTTCCGTTTGCCACCAGGTATCGACGATTGGACAGCGCCCTTTCCCAATGTGGTTGTCGTACCAATGCCAAGCTTCCTCGTTGATAGGTTCGCCGACGGAGCCAAGAACTTTGAGTGAGCTTAAGTCATATCCTTCAATGGGTTCGGTTCCAAAGACCTGAAGGGCTCTGATAGCCGTTGGAGCAGTGTAAAATACATTGACTTTGTGCTTTTCAATAATTTCCCAAAACCGTCCAGGATGGGGATAGGTGGGTACCCCTTCAAACATCAATGTAGTTGCGCCAGCAAGTAGGGGTCCATAGACGATGTACGAATGACCGGTGATCCAACCGATGTCGGCAGTACACCAGAACACATCTCCGGGGCAATACTGGAAGACATTTTCAAAGGAGTATTTGGTGTAGACCATGTAGCCCCCTGTGGTATGGACGACACCCTTAGGCTTCCCAGTTGAGCCAGAAGTGTAGAGGATAAAGAGCATGTCTTCACTATCCATTTCGGCGGCTTGGTTGACGGCTGACTGCCCCTCCAGGGCCTCATGCCACCAATAATCCCTACCCGTAAGCATCTGGGTCTCTTGGCCGGTACGTCTGTAGACAATGACTGTCTCTACTGGTGCTTTTTCTAGGGCTGCGTCTACAATTTCTTTGATGCTGATTTTTTTATTACCCCGGCAGTTGCCGTCTGCAGTAAGGACCGCTTTGGCTTGGCAGTCTTGGATGCGGTCTGCCAGAGAAGTGCTGGAGAAACCTGCAAATACCACCGAGTGGATGGCTCCAATCCGTGCACAGGCAAGCATGGCGACGGCTGCTTCGGGTACCATCGGCATGTAGATGATCACTCGATCCCCCTTTTCGATGCCCTTAGCCAGTAGGGTGTTGGCAAATCGGCAGACTTCTACAAAAAGTTGTCGGTAAGTAAGGATGCGACCTTCCTCTCTCGGTTCGTTTGGCTCCCAGATGATGGCCGGTCTATCGCCTATGGTGTACAGATTTTTTTCAAAAATATTTTCGGTGAGGTTTAGTTTGCCTTCCACAAACCAGCGCACCTCGGGGGTCTCAAAATTCCAGTCCAATACCTTCGACCAGCGCTTCTTCCATTGAAAGGAATCGGCGACGCTAGCCCAGAATTCCTCTGGCTGTGCTACACTTTTTTGGTATTCTTGGAAATAACCACTTAGGGTATATAATCTGTCACTCATGTGTTGCAAAGGGGGTATCGGTTACACTATCAATGGTCGGATGCTTGTCCTGCACCTTTGGGAATTCGAATCTCTTGAATAAGTTGCTGTACTTTTTTTGGTGGAGGAGGGGTCAACCAGGACACGCCAAAGCATACCAAGAAGTTGAGGGCCATGCCCAGAGATCCGATTCCCTCTGGGGATATTCCCCACCACCAGTGCTCGGCCGTATTAAGTTCGGGTGACATAAACTTGAAGTAGCTAATGTAGCTAATGGTAAAAATAAGGCCTGTAAGCATGCCTCCGATAGCCCCTTCATGGTTGACTCGGGTAGAAAAGATTCCCAACAAGATGACTGGGAAGAAGGAGGCAGCAGCGAGACCGAAGGCAAATGCGACTACTTCGGCTACAAATCCTGGAGGGTTGATTCCAAAATACCCTGCTAAAAGCACTGCACCTGCAGCGGCTAGTCTAGCAATTCGTAGTTCTTTTTTATCAGAGATATTGGGGCGGAATGTTTTGAATAGGTCCCGCGATATGGATGTCGAAATAACAAGCAAAAGGCCTGCCGCGGTAGATAAGGCTGCGGCCATGGCTCCTGCTGCTACCAGGCCAACTACCCAATTGGGTAGCTCTGCGATTTCAGGGCTTGCCAATACCATGATATCTTTATCCATGCGAAGCTCATTCGTATTGGGATTGGGAAGGTATTGTACTTTTCCATCCCCATTTTTATCCTCAATTTGAATGAGGTTGGTTTGCTGCCAATTTTGAACCCAAGCAGGTAGATCAGTAATCGACTTTTCAGAGGTGGACTGGATGGTATTGTAGATACCAAAGGCAGCGACAGCAGGGGCTGTAGTGTACAAGATGGCAATGAATACCAGGGCGTAGCCTGCAGAGAGTCGGGCATCTTTTACCTTGGGAACGGTAAAGAAGCGGACAATCACATGGGGAAGGCCTGCCGTACCAACCATGAGTGCCAAAGTGATCATGAATAAATCTGGGATACTTTTCTTTCCAGACGTGTAGGCCCCAAATCCCAAGTCTCCCAAAACCCCATCCAGTTTATCCAGTAGGGGTACTCCTTCTGCTATCTCTCCACCTAAACCAAGCTGAGGAATTGGGTTGCCTGTAAGTTGTATGGAAATAAAAATGGCCGGAACCATATAGGCAAAAATCAAAACACAGTATTGAGCTACTTGGGTGTAGGTAATGCCTTTCATCCCTCCCAGGACTGCATAAAAAAAGACAATGGCCATCCCAATCACCACCCCCCATTCGATAGGCAGCTCTAGGTATCGGGAGAAAACAATTCCTACGCCACGCATCTGCCCTGCGATATAGGTGAAGGAAATGAAAAGGGCGCAAATTACGGCTACCACACGAGCCTTGTTGGAGTAGTAGCGATCGCCTACAAAGTCAGGAACCGTGAATTTTCCAAATTTGCGAAGATACGGGGCAAGAAGAAGCGCGAGCAAAACATAGCCGCCTGTCCAACCCATCAGATATACCGAGCCATCGTACCCCGAAAAAGAGATTTGGCCTGCCATGGACATAAAGGAAGCTGCAGACATCCAGTCGGCAGCAGTAGCAAGGCCATTTGCTAAGGGAGATACCCCTCCTCCAGCCACGTAAAATTCTTCAGTAGAGCTGGCACGGCTCCAAATCGCGATGCCAATGTAGAGGGCGAAGCTTAGGCCAACGAGCAAATAGGTCCAAGTAAGTAAATCCATTTTAGTCTTCGTTCACATTAAATTCCTTGTCCAGCTTATTCATCCGGATTACATAGATAAAAATCAAGACTACAAATGTATAGATGGCTCCTTGCTGTGCAAACCAAAACCCTAGTTTAAATCCTCCGATACGGATGGTATTTAGCTCTTCAACCCATAGAATTCCAAAACCAAAGGAAACTATAAACCATATAAAAAGCAGGATTCCGAGCGTTTGGAGGTTTTTTTTCCAATACCGCTCCATTTTTGAGGGAGAGGATGACATAATGGTATCGGTTAATCAGGTTTTAATTTGATGTTCATCAAAAAAAGTAGTGTAAACTTTTTGACTGGAGAAATATAACCTAAAAAATAAAAGGAAAAGACTTTTTTTCCAAAGGGGGAGTCACTGGGAGGAGCTAAGCCTGTTCTCTTATGATAGGTACTGCTCTTCAGCTAGCAGTTCAAGTCCTTGAGAACAAGTCCAGTAAAATGGGTACTGCAATCAGATGGGTTGAACGAGTACAAGCTCAAAAAGTAAAAATCAGGTCAAGTATTCCGAAGCGAAGGCTAAGGCTGCCGCCAAAAAGGTAACGGCCAGCTTGTTAAGCTGAAAGGTGTGGTGAGGGCTACTTTCAAAAAATATGGTAGTAGAAATATGTAGGAATCCCCCAGTTACTAAACCATAAAGGATGCCGATTCCTTCGAAAGAAAGAAGCCCTTGTTTGATAAAGAAGGAGCTAGAAAGCATGCCTAGAGGGGATGCAAGTGCAAAAACGGTTAGTAGGACAAGGGTCCATTTTTTAGATAGGGAAGCGCTAAGAACAGCTGCTAGCGCAAAGGCTGCTGGACCTTTATGCATCAGTATGCCCAAGAGTACCGTTTTATCACTGTGCTCCTGAGCCAAGGAAAGGCCTTGATGAGAGGCGGAAGCTTCATGGAACAATAAGGTACCTTCCAAAAAGGCGTGAATGAAAAGTCCCACCATCAAGGTGAACACCCCCCTGTAAGTGGCCGCCTGTTTCTTGTGAATGTGGCCATGCTCTATTCCGGCAGACCAAAACTCTAAGAGCTGCTGGAGGAGAAAGCCGATTAGGATGTAAATTCCTATGCGACTGGGATTATAGGAGCCCGAAAATAATTCGGGTAAGATATGCAAGATGGTGATGGAAAAGAGGTAAGATCCTGCAAATACGAGGACTAGTTTGAAGTATTTTTCTTTTAGTACTGGGGTAAAAAATACAAAAAGGCCAGCTAGTAGTGCTGTAAAAAATAGTAGGAGAAAATTTAGCCCCATAGAGAAAGCTTTTCCGCGAAGTGAAGGAAAGAATTTTTTACAAAAGTAATTTTTTTTTTAACAGTGCTACACTATAAATGCAATATTGCTGCAAATAATAATTTACTGAATTGGAAAAGAGAGAAAAGATTTAAGTTCAGGACTGGAGTACAGCGTAAGTCCTCTCCCTTTTTTATTGTAAATCAAAATCATCTCGATATCCTTTCGTGCTGAGTCAATTTGTATTGCCTCTTGCCATCCACGAACAAGTAAGGATTCAGCAAGAATAGCGGCTGCTTTCGAGTTCGTGGTTAGCACAGTGGTTTGGAGAAGACCATGGTTGACGGGATAGCCAGTTCGAGGATCCAATACCCAGCTTTTTCGTAGCGAATCTTGTTTGTAGAATTGTGTAAAATCTCCAGCAGAGGCTATAGCTTGATTTTGTAAGGCAATCCATCCTTCCTTTGCTCGACCGAGGCTGTCTGGGTACTGAGTTTTCAACTTCCAAAGTTCTTGCCTCTCGTTGACACCTTTAACTAAGGTATGCTTGCCAACCTGTAGGAAATAGTTTTGAATGCCTTGCTTTTGGAGGAGAAGGGCTACTTGAGCCAAGGCGATCGTTTGACCATAATCTAAAAGGCTGATCTTTACCCCAGCCTTTGCTTTCCGAATTAGGGTATCACTCAAAAGAAAATTGGTCATTCCCACATTCTCCAAAAGGGTAGCAATGTTTGCACTATCCTTAGTGGTTGCTCTTGAGGCGGAAAAATTCCAGCCTTGGTAGAGGATTCCACTAGTCGGATCCCAAGAATTTTTAGAATTTTTGGAGTCTTGGGTTGCCATTCGTAATAGGGAAAGGAGATCCTTGGAGGGCATAGGGAGTGAATCTTGCCGATTGAGCTGGTAAAGTTCTGACCCCGGGGAGTCCATCAAATATAATTGGGCTTGATGGGTGAGCAGTGAGTCTAGTTTATCCTTTACATTTGACCGCTCTGGATGGTATAAAAAAAGAGAGGACTGATC
>JAQCJI010000045.1 GCA_027593175.1 Bacteroidota bacterium
ATGCTTCCTTTTTTCGCTAAGAAAGAGCGATCACGAAAAAACTAAGGCATTACTCCGCAAAAATCCAATTAAATTTACCAAATAAATTGATCAAATCTATGAAACATACTTTTCTAGTAATCGGACTAGTTCTTCTTGGCTGGGCATGTAATCCTTCTACCAACACAAAATCCGAAGAGGAGAAAATTGATCCCCTTACCTACTGGGGAGAAAACCTTTGGCCAGATATTCGAAAAAAACGTATCAAAACCTTGCTGCCAGAAGCATTAAAAAATGCAAATGTGGCCAGCTGGCTTGTCATCTGCCGAGAAAACTACAACGACCCAATTGCTGTTCATGTGGGTGGTGAAAATGCTAGTGGCACTGCTGCTTTCCTATTTTTTACAGACGAATCGGGCTTTCATTCCTTGGCTTTTTCACCAGAAGGAGAGGCCAAAGCATTGGAAGACCTTGCAATCCATGAAAAGGTTGAGCGAGTACCACGGGGAGAGTCAGCAGTTGCTAAAGCAGTGGCCTTTATCAAAGAAAAAGGATTCTCAACCGTAGCCATCAATACTTCTGCAAACAATGAGATGGCTGATGGCTTGACCCTTAGCCAGCACCAAGAGCTCATCTCCTTGATGGGAACTGACCTCGGCAAGCTAGTTTCTTCAGAAGAGTTGGTCTATGAATGGCTTTCCATCAAGCTCCCAGAGGAAGTGGAGATTCTTAAAAAAGCAGCACAACTAGCGTCTGATTTTCAGGAAGAGGCTTATGCAACCATTATCCCAGGTAAAACCACCGATGCGGAAGTGGCTAAATTTTTAAAAGCCAAGATGGCAGAATATGGAGTGACAGACGCTTGGCACCCTGACCAAAACCCCAATGTAAATTCTGGCCCCGACAGAGGACATTCGCATGCCACCGACAAGGTCATCCAGCCAGGAGATGTCATACAAACCGACTTTGGAGTGAAGCTATACGGTATTTGGGTAAGTGATATACAGCGTTTTGCCTATGTACTTAAGGAGGGCGAAACTAGCGCTCCTAAAGAGATACAGACCTACTGGGAAAATGGAAAGGCCGGTAGCCGAGCTGCGCTTGCAGCCATGAAACCTGGCGTGAAAGGGGAGGATGTAGATCGGGCCCAGCGGGACCTGATGGATGCAAATGGATCCCTATATGTGCCTTGGAGTACAGGTCACCCAGTGGGCTATGTGGCGCACGATGTGGGTCCAAACCTGGGAGGAGCACGGGTTCCACAGCCTAGACCTGCAGCACAGAAACTCCTGAAAAAGGGTATGGTGTTTGCCTTTGATGGTTTCCATTGCTGGAAACAAACGGATGGAACTGAAAAAACAATCTCTGTGGAAGAAATGGCAGTAGTGAATGAAAATGGAGCCACTTACCTTATCCCTCCACAAGAGGACTTGATTTTGGTAGGGAAAAAATAAATCTCTTAGGATAAATCCAATCAAGCCAGGAAAATCCTGGCTTTTTTGTTAGCCAGAAAGCCCTAGACAAAAGCAAAAAGCTAGCGCATGATCCGTTTACTGAATAAGATCTTACTAAGACAAATTTTAGGTTTTTCCATCATTCAATTTTCCAAATAGTTACCTTTGGAAAATTGAATCCTTCCCCAGCTATGAACGAACGCTACCTACAGCGCGGAGTTTCCGCATCCAAAGAAGACGTTCACCAAGCCATCTCCAAATTGGAAAAGGGACTTTTTCCCAAAGCATTCTGCAAAATCGTAGAAGACACCCTAGGAAATGACCCGGACTACTGCAACATCATGCATGCCGATGGTGCAGGAACCAAATCTTCACTAGCTTATCTTTATTGGAAGGAAACGGGCGACCTAAGCGTATGGAAAGGAATTGCGCAGGATGCCATCATCATGAATACCGATGACCTACTTTGCGTAGGGGCCACCACAAACATTCTCGTATCTTCTACCATCGGCAGAAATAAAAACTTGATTCCTGGTGAAGTCATCTCTGCCATCATTGAGGGGACCGAAGAAGTGCTGCAGCTCCTTCGAGACCATGGAGTCAACGCGGTCCTTACCGGTGGGGAAACTGCTGATGTCGGAGACTTGGTGCGCACCATCATTGTGGATAGCACCGTGACTTGCCGCATGCGAAGAGAGGACATCATCTCAAACGACCGCATTCAGGCAGGGGATGTGATTATCGGCCTATCCTCATTCGGCCAGGCCAATTACGAGCCAGCGTACAATGGAGGTATGGGAAGCAATGGCCTCACCTCTGCCCGCCACGATGTGTTTCACAAAATCTTAAAATCACGCTACCCAGAAAGCTTTGATCCTGCAGTTCCTGAACAGCTAGTTTATGCAGGAAAATACCAGCTTACTGACCCAGCTCCAGGCACTTCTGTGAATATGGGTAAACTGGTACTGTCTCCTACCCGCACCTATGCCCCCATTCTAGCAGATGTGTTGAAGTACATGCGGCCACAAATTCATGGGCTAGTACATTGTTCAGGCGGAGCCCAAACGAAGGTCCTGCACTTTGTAAACGATTTGCATATCATCAAAGACAACCTCTTTGAAATACCGCCCTTGTTCCGCATTATTCAAGAAGAGAGTGGGACGGATTGGAAAGAAATGTATAAAGTATTCAACATGGGCCATCGAATGGAAGTGTACTTGGATGAGCGCCATGCGGAAGAAGTGATTGATATCGCTGAGTCCTATGGAGTGGAAGCACAGCTTATAGGACGAGTAGAACCACATACTGGTAAAAAAGTGACCATTCAAAGCCCTTACGGTAGCTTTGAGTACTAATCGAGTACCTATCTCCTAATTCAGATCTTTCTCCCTATTGCTATGCTTCGGACCTTACGTGTATTTGCTTGGGTACTAGGAATACTCCTTCTTTTGGGTATTTCCATGCTGACTACCGTAGACCGGAGCCCTGTACAAGATCGATCTACCTACCAAAGCACCTTGACTCGCCTAGATAGCAGCACTTGGAGCAGAAGCAACTCCACCTACTGGTTGGGAGGATGGGCATCAGTCAATGTAACCCCAGCCCAGCCCGCGGAACTCGTAGGCTATTCACCTCGTGGTCCCTACACGTTCGTTCAAGATTCCAGCCATATCAAGGCCTTGAGTCTCAGCAATGGAAAATCTAGCATTGCCTGGCTCAACTATGAATTGCTGATCGTCCATCCTTACTTGGCAGAGCAGGTGCGCACTGGTATAAAAAAAGCGGGGATCCCTCTGGATCAACTTATTTTTACGGCTACCCATACGCACTCTGGGATGGGTGGATACATGCCTGGCCCATTGGGAGCACTTGCTTTTGGAGGGTATGATGAGAACCTGGTGGAGTACTTGGTGAAAGGATCACTTCAGGCACTCCAAACCGCCCTAGCCACTCAAGATACGGTCACTATCGCCTACAAAAAAACAAATACTACAGACCTGGTCTCCAACCGTTTCACAAAAGGAGGCCCTATCGATCCCTTTGTCCGCCAAATGCTCCTCAAGCGAAAGGATGGAAAGAATGCTACTTTCCTAACCTACTCGGCTCATGCCACCATATTGAGCTCCAAGTTTATGGGGCTATCCGGAGATTATCCCGCATTTTTGACTCAGCAATTGGAGCAAGAGTTTGATTTTGCCCTTTTTGCTGCAGGAACAGTAGGGAGTCACCGCCCAATGGCACAAGGAAATAGACCTGAAGAGGTCAATGCTTATGCAAAAGCGATAAACGCCACCCTTAGCGCAGATACCAGTGAAGTCGCCTTGAAAGGAGATGCCCTACTTCGAAGTTCGCAGCTGCAAATTAACTTAGGGGAACCCCAACTTCGCATTTCTACTGGTTTGAGACTACGTCCATGGCTCTTCCGATACCTACTGGGAGAGGTGCCTGCCTATTTAGATATCACACAGGTCGGGGATATCTTGTTTATTTCCAGTAGTGGCGAACTTTCAGGTGTTTTTTATGAAGCCTGGGACAAGCTCGCCCAAGAAAAAGGATTACAGCTGGTAGTAACCGTCTTTAATGGAAGCTATGTTGGCTACATTACTCCAGACGAATTGTACGATGCCCAATTCCATGAGGTACGGGAGATGAACTGGTTTGGCCCAGGGAATGGATACTATTTTGATCAACTGGTTCAGGGAATCATTCACAAAGCAGAAAATTAACTTCCGCTATCCATGCCCAAAAGAACTCGTATTTCTAGTATTTTAAGTCTTCACTGCCCACGGTGCAGAGTTGGGCAACTTTTCCATCCAGGTAGCCTAAGATTCCTAAATCCACAGAAGCAGCCAAGGAATCCAAAAGGATAGCTCCATCCGTTGTCTTTTTTGTGTAACAGAAAGTTCCGATTGAAAAAAAGTCAGGTAATGGACCAAGAACATGAGTAGGAGGACGCAAGAAAACGGACGGTAAAATGAGGGTAGGAAAATAAAGGCAGCCATCGTCCCAAAAATTCCAAAAAAGGCAAGTTTCCGAATCCATTGAATCATTTGAATTGGAGAAAAAAGCACAGCAATAGAAATAAATCCATCTTGCCTATCTTCTTCTCGATCCAAAAAGGAAAGCATCCACAGATTAAGCAGAGCCAATAAAAAGAATACAGCTACAAAAACCAGTGCTTTCCAAGATAAATCCTCCACTTCTGACCGGAGCATGGGGAGCCAAAGACTTCCAATCACATAGAATAAAGCAATGGAAACCTCCTTAAGCATGAGGGGACCTAATTTTTGAATTGCCCAGCGACAGCCTCCCAGCACTAGTAGCAAAGCAAATGTCAGTTGCACCTCCGTATCCCATCCCAACCAATAAAAGGCTCCCACAAGGCCCAAAACCATAGCTATAAGGATGCCTAAGGTAAGGACACTCTTGTTTTGACTGTAAAAGACTCTCCGAGGAGAACTACTTGCCTTACTTTGCCTTGCATCTAGGAGATGGTCTAGGCTGTAAATGGTCCATACGGCAAGCGCCAAGAGAACAAAGGTTGGCCATTCCAACTGCACATGAACAAGTTCTTGAAAGAAATACATACTTGCCATCGCACCAATGACGACATCAAGCGAAAGCCAAGAAAAAAGTAAGTGGAGCTGCAGTAATTTCTTCATCTTCTAAAATTAAATCCATCGGAGCAAAGTGCCCAATGTAAACTGGATTTTTGGGTAAATTTTTCTACATTTAACCAAGACCAAACTGAAAATTTAATATGGTGGACAAGAAACCCAATCCCATGAAAACCTACCTAAGCCTAGTGGCACTTCTCCTACTCCCATTACTCTCCCTAGCTCAGGAACCTATCAAAGTTGCCTTTGTAGGCAATAGCATCACCCAAGGGCCAGGCAGGGAGAATCCAGGATCCTTCCCATTGCAAGTAGGGCTCATCCTAGGAGATGCCTATCAGGTCAAAAATTTTGGCGTTAGTGGGCGCACCTTGTTAAAAAAAGGGGATTTTCCTTACTGGAACGAACCCCAGTTTCAACAAGTAAAGGATTTTCATCCAGATGTAGTGTTGATCAAGTTGGGTACTAATGATTCTAAACCTCAAAATTGGGCCCATAAAGCTGATTTTGTCTCAGACTATCTAGATTTGATCGCTGAACTTCGGGCCGCTATGCCCAAGGATGGGAAAGTATACGTGATCTTGCCCGTACCTGTCACTCGCGTAAATTTTGGCATCACCCCCGATGTGATGAACAACGAGCAACGACTCATGCTGTTTGAAATTATCCAAAAATCAGGGGCAGAGGTCATCGACCTGTATAGCCCCTTTATGGATAGACCTGAGTTATTTCCTGATGGAGTCCATCCCAATCCTGAAGGACTAGGCATTATAGCAAGCGTAGTGAGTAGAAGAATCAGGTTGTAAAATACCCACCAAAAAAATGAAAAACCACAGCCCTAAATAGCTGTGGTTCCTTACTTCTAGATTTAAGGAAGTTATTTTCCTGAAAGCGCATTTGCGCCAGCCACAATTTCAAGAATTTCATTGGTGATGGCTGCTTGTCTAGTTCGGTTATACATCAACTTGAGCTCTTTAATTAGTTCACCCGCATTTTCTGTAGCCTTGTCCATGGCCGTCATGCGCGCTCCGTATTCGGAAGCATTGCTTTCAAGTACTGCCTTGTAAAATTGGATTTTCAAGGAATTAGGTACCAATTCTTCGATGATGTAATCTCGAGATGGCTCAAGTAGATAGTCTGTTTCTGAAAGACTATCCGCCTGCACTACTTGAGAAGCCATAGGCAAAAACTGCTCTACACGAACTACCTGGGTAGCTACATTTTTAAATTCATTAAATACCAATACGACATGATCGTAGTCACCCGCCAAAAATCCATTCATGACGTGACTAGCTACTTCCTTAACGGCATCAAAACTTAGCTGTTGAAATACCCCAAAATAGGCATCCACCAATTGGTAGTCCATCTTCTTGTAGTATTCATACGATTTCTTACCTAAAGGGAGGATACTGATTTCCGAACCCAAAAAATGTTCTTTGATGGCGCTATTAGTTGCCTTTAAAATATTGGTATTGAAGGCACCACAAAGCCCCTTATCTGAAGTTATAGGCACTAAAAGCCACTTCTTCACCTCGCGCTTAGCTGCAAAAACGATGTCTACATCCCCTTCAGAAGCGGAGGATACATTGTTGAGAATTGCAGTCAACTTTTGTGAATAAGGACGCATCTGAACAATCTTTTCTTGTGCTCTTCTAAGTTTAGCAGCAGAAACCATTTTCATGGCTTTTGTGATCTGCTGCGTCGACATGACCGAATTGATCCTTTGCTTTACTTCCTTGAGGTTAGCCATCAGAAATTGCTTTTTGCTTATAAGAAACCTTGCCAGCAAGCCGGCAGGTAATTAATAGAATTACTTAGCGTACTTAGGTGCTAGTTCAGCGGCTGCAGTAACAAGAATTTTACCTGCGCCATCGATATCACCTTTTAGTATAAGTTTGAGTGCTTCTGGATAAGAAGTATCCAACGAGAGGTAAAATTCCTTCTCGAAAGCTCTCGCTTTTTCCACAGGTACCAAATCCATTAGACCCTTGGTAGAGGCATAGATAATTGCTACTTGGTGAGCTACCGATACTGGAGCATACTGCGCCTGCTTCAAGATTTCTTGGTTACGGCGTCCACGCTCGATAGTTCTTTTGGTAGAAGCATCAAGATCAGAGCCGAACTTGGAAAAGGCTTCCAATTCACGGAATTGTGCTTGATCCAACTTTAAGGTACCTGCCACTTTCTTCATGGACTTGATCTGAGCGTTGCCCCCCACTCGAGATACGGAAATACCCACGTTGATCGCAGGACGAATACCCGAGTTAAATAGGTTAGTTTCTAAGAATATCTGACCATCCGTAATCGAAATTACGTTAGTTGGGATGTAAGCAGAAACGTCACTAGCCTGGGTTTCGATGATTGGTAAAGCAGTCAAAGAACCTCCGCCTTTAACCAAAGGACGTATCGACTCTGGTAAATCATTCATGTTCTTTGCAATCGCGTCAGACTGATTGATTTTTGCAGCTCTTTCCAATAGTCTAGAGTGCAGGTAGAATACATCACCAGGATACGCTTCACGACCTGGTGGTCTTCTCAACAGTAGGGAAACCTCTCGGTAAGCAACCGCTTGCTTCGAAAGATCATCGTATACCACCAAAGCAGGGCGTCCAGTATCTCTAAAGAATTCCCCGATCGCAGCACCCGTAAATGGGGCGAAGAATTGCATAGGAGCAGGGTCAGAAGCCGGAGCTGCTACCACCACCGTGTACGGGAGAGCCCCGCCTTTATCAAGAGCAGCTACAATGCCCGCAACAGTAGAGGCTTTTTGTCCAATCGCTACATAGATACAGAATACTGGCTCTCCTTTCTGGTAAAATTCACGCTGGTTAAGGATGGTGTCAATTACTACAGCAGTTTTCCCAGTTTGACGGTCACCAATCACCAACTCACGCTGACCACGTCCAATAGGAATCATGGCATCAATAGACTTAATGCCTGTTTGAAGAGGCTCAGTTACAGGCTGACGGTAGATTACCCCTGGTGCTTTTCGCTCCAAAGGCATTTCGTATAAGTTACCTGAGAGAGGCCCCTTGCCATCAATAGGATAACCTAGGGTATCTACAACACGGCCAAGCATTCCTTCACCTACCATTATAGAGGCAATTTTCTTGGTTCGCTTGACAGTATCTCCTTCTTTTACTTCTTTGGAATCTCCAAAAAGTACGGCACCGACATTATCTTCTTCGAGGTTAAGCACCATAGCTTTCAGGCCATTGTCAAACTCCAATAATTCACCGGCCTGAGCCTTAGAAAGTCCATAGATACGGGCAACACCATCCCCTACTTGGAGGACGGTTCCCACTTCTTCAAGTTCGGCTTCGGTTCTGGCACCAGAGAGTTGTTCTCTCAAAATTGCTGAAACTTCATCAGGTCTTACTTCTGCCATGTTAGGATACGGTTGAGTATTTTCGTTAAAACTGTTTTTCGTAATGATTTTGAGCAAACTGGACGCGAAGTGTGTTCAATTTACTGCTAATGGATTCGTCCAATTGACGGTCATTTACATTGAGCACGAAACCGCCAATAAGGGAAGGATTGATCTTTTCTTCTAGCTGTACTTCCTTCATCCCACTAATCTGCTTTACCAAAGCCACCAAATGAGCGCGCTGAGCTTCTGTAAGTGCTGTTGTAGTGATCACTTCCGCCACTTGAATAGAGCGATAGAGGTTGTATTGGACAGTAAATTCCTTAGCTACGTCCAAGAGAATATTCTCTCTATTTTTTCTAGAGACAATCTCAAAAAAAGATAGGGTCAGTGGGCTTGATCCCTTTGCAAAAAGGGCCTTCAATATCTTTAATTTTTTATCCGAGCCCAATACAGGGTTTGAAAGCGCAAGGCCTAATTCACGAGAGCCTTTGCCCATCGCTGCCAAAGACTTGAAATCTTCAAAAACCCCTTCCAGCTGTCCTTTTTCTATGGACAAATCCAATATTGATTTGGCGTACCGGGAGGCAACTCGCTGGTTAGACATGCCGAATTAGTTAAGCTTAAGGTCTTTGATAAACTGATCCACAAGCTCTATCTGAGCTTTATCGTCAGAAAGTTTTTTACGGAGTAACTTTTCTGTCACTTCCAAAGTCAATAGCGCTACTTGATTTTTTACTTCAGTCAAGGCTGCTTTCTTTTCAGTCTCAATTACTGCCTTTGCGGATAAAATCAGCTGAGCCCCCTGTTTAGAAGCCTCTAATTTGGAGTCTTCAATCATTTTGAGTGAAGCTTCTTGGGCTTTTTTCAAAATGATATCACGCTCCAATCTAGCCTCTTGAAGTAGCTTTTCATTTTCTGACTTCAAGTTAGCCATTTCATTTCTCGCTTGTTCAGCAGACTTCAAGGCGCCATCAATATTAGCCTCACGCTCTGCTAGAGTAGCTAGCATGGGCTTCCATGCAAACTTAACCAACAAAAATAAGAGGGATAAAAAGCCAAACAGTTGCCAGAAAATTAGGCCGGCACTAGGTATAATCAGATCCATAATAGAGTGGATTAATTTCGTTATTGTTCAAAAGAAAGGGATTGGCCTAGCGCCAATCCCTACTTACTTTGTCTTAGAAGAAGGCGATATTACCTGCGTTCAATGCAATAAGCAAACAAATTACTGCTGCAAACAGGGAAACCACCTCAATCAAGGCTGCAATGATAAGCATGGCAGTTTGAATCTTGCCAGCAGCCTCAGGCTGACGAGCAATAGATTCCATAGCCGAGCCACCAATACGTCCGACACCAAGACCTGCACCAATCGCAGCAAGTCCTGCACCGATACCAGCACCCATAAGTGCAAAACCGGCAGTCAATAAGATAGAAGTTAACATAAACATTGGTTTTATAAATTGAAGAAATAAATTACATTTTTAATGGTGATCGTCTTGTTGGTGCTCGGTTACCGCCCCGCCAATGTACATCGCAGAAAACAAGGTGAACACATAGGCTTGAATAGTGGCTACGAGCAACTCAATGATATTGATAGAGGCCACCATGATCGTAGATAGGATGCCGATGGAGTAGGATTCAAAAATGAATACCAAGGCAATAAAGGATAGAATTACAATGTGTCCAGCTGTAATAGCAACAAATAATCGAACCATCAAGGCAAAAGGCTTGGTAAATAGGCCGATAAATTCAACTGCCACCATGATAGGCAATAGTGCTGCAGGTACTCCTGGAGTTGCAAACACGTGCTTCCAATAGTCCTTCTTCCCATTGACATTGACCACCACAAAGGTGAGCATGGCTAAAGTAAAGGTCACAGCGATGTTACCTGTAAGGTTAGCCGCTCCAGGAAGAAGCCCCAATAAGTTACCCGTCCAAATAAAGAAAAACAAGGTCAAAAGGTAAGGAACAAATTTCTTGTACTTAGGTCCAATGGACTTGAGCGCAATTTCATCGCGAACAAAAATAACGATGGGTTCGACAAATGATGCCACCCCTTTAGGAGCTACTGCCCCATTTTTTTGGTAATGCCGAGCTGCTGAAATAGAGATATACAGCACAAATGCAATCACCAAAAACATCATGACAACATTTTTGGTAATTGAAAAGTCAATGATCGAACCTCCATCTACCCTACCTAAGTGATCGTGATTGTCAATATAAATTCCATTGTGAGCAAATTCCTTACTGAATTTGTGCGTTTTGGGATTTTGAAAATCGCTTGAATTGTAAAACTCAAGCCCTCTATTAGACGCATAGGTAATCACTGGCAACGGTAAGGTAATGTGGGTGTGCCCCACCGTAACAAAATGCCACTCATGGGAATCCTTTATGTGGTGCATGATGAATCCCGTAGGATCTTCTTTGCCCTCCTCTGTCTCCGAAGCAGTAGCAAAAGATACTCCAGAGAAATTCATTAAAAACACTGAAAATAAAAGACTTACTACCAGAAATTTACGCGTCATCTACTCGCTTTTATAAAGGCTACTTTGAATTCGGGCGCAAGTTAGAGATAAAGGTGTAGATATCAAAAATCAAGTAGAACAAAAAAATAAGAAAGAAATTCACCAGAAACAGAATAATATTTTCCAAACCGAGTACTATTAAAATACCAATAAAGCCCAAAGCGCTCAAAAAACGAATAAGCATCCCGAGAATCTTAAGGGAAACAAAATTTTCTGGAAATTTTTGATAAAGCCAGAAAGTAATAACATTCAGGAGATAAGATAGTCCTGCTACAAATCCAAAAATATTCCAAATCGCTGAATGAATAGTTTTGGGTAAAATAATTCCAAAAAGAAGGATTGTAGCCGCCACCAATAGGCTTACAATCGCGTACCGGAAATGGATGGAAGAAAGAAATTTCATGGTTCCACTAAAAAACAAATTTACCGGATTTTTAGCACTTGTCTACTTCTCCTGCTGAATTGATTTCCAAAGGGAATAAAAGGCAAGCGCCACAGAAGCAAAACAACCGAGGAGCAACCAAAGGGGAAACTTTAGGGAAGATTGCTGCTGAAGCCACCAGCCCAAAGCAGTACCCCCACCGATGAGGGTGAAAAGCTGAAAGGACAAACCCATGTATTTGGTCCAAGAGGGAATTTGAGTTCCCTTAGAATCTTTGTTGGACTGTTTTACTTTCATTTTTTAAAGGTAGTATATTCTAAATTGAAGAATTCACCCTATCAAAAGAATAATACCCGCCTTTCAACGCTCGGTAAGTGCGGCAAAAGCGCTAATTTGGTATTCTGATTTGTACTAGAAAACCATGCGCAAACAAGTAAGGTGTATTTTAGGATTGGTGCTATTTTTTTTAGTGGCTTGCTCCTCTCAGCGAAACACCCTCACCAACCGTGCTTTCCACAACCTTACCTCTCACTTCAATGCCTATTTTTTAGCAGACACCAAAATCAAGGAGGTAGAAAATCAGGTGATTGAAAATTACAAGGAAGACTACACACAAATTCTTCCCGTATTTATTCCAATAGATTCCGCTACCATCCAAAAAAATAAAGCATCCTTAGATTCGGCAAGGGAACTCTCCTCAAAAGCCATTGACTGGCACCGGATTTCAAAGTGGGTTGATAATAGCTACTACTTAATTGGAAAAATTGACTACCTCCAAGCTCGAACTGATGATGCCAAAAATACCTTACGCTATATCAATAGTCAAAGTAAAGATAAGGACCTGCGGCACAAAGCGCTGATCAGTTTACTTCAACTCTACATCGATCAGAATGCAGTAGATGAGGCCAATTTCACCATTGATTACTTGTCCAAAGAAACGGACATCAGCAGTGACAACACCTTCAACTTGTACAAAACCCTCGCCTATTATTATGAAAAAAGGGTAGATCAAAATGGGGTAATTGGAGCCTTGGACCGAGCTATTAACTACACTTCCGATAAAAAAGAGCGTTCCAGATTATTCTTTATCCTGGCTCAACGTTACCAGCGAGAAGGCTTAGACGCACTTGCTTTTGATTATTTCCAAAAATCATTGGAAGGGAATCCCCGCTACGAGCGCTACTTTTTTGCCACACTTTTTGCACAACAGGTGGCAGAACTCAATGCCTCAAAAGATCTTAAAAAGGTTAGAAACTATTACGGAAACCTTTACAAGGACCCAAAGAATAAAGATCTAAAAGATGTCGTTATTTTCGAAAGAGCCTTGTTTGAAGAAAAACAAAACGACATCCTATTAGCCCTTGAACTCTTGCACCAAGCAGCAAAGGAACCCGGTTCTATTCCCAGAGTGAAGGGATACATTTATCAAAAATTGGCTGACCTCAAGCTAAATCAATTTAAGGACTACCGAGCCACCAAATACTACCTGGACAGTGCCCTGAATTTCATCCGGGCGGAAGATCCGGTGGCACTACAACTCAAGGAAAAAAAGGTGAGTTTGGACACCTATGTCTTTCATTTCGAACGGATAAAAAAAAATGATAGCTTGATCCAGCTGGCATCCTTGCCTGAGGAAGAGCAACTTCTCCGAGCTCAAGAATTTATTATCAGCGAAAAACAGCGGCTAGCAAGTTTAAAAAAAGAGGGTAGCCTTACTAAGTCTCCATCGATTTTTGACAATTTTTTAGCCTTTAGAGATGCAGGGGAAGGATCTACTTTCTACTTTGGGAATAGTACCGCACTGCAGCAAGGGGCTATTGATTTTGTGCGCACCTGGGGCAACCGTCCCTTGGAAGATAATTGGAGACGGAAAGCTGCCCTATTCCAAACCAGTACGCAAGCTCCACCGCTCTCATCTAAAGCAGTATCACTGGGGGCTGAAGCTCCTTCAGATTCCACAGGCCTCCCCTCGCTAGAGACCTTAATGGCTTCAATTCCCAAGAGCCCTGCGCAGCTGGAACAAACTAAAACAGAATTGGAGGATTCTTATTTCGAATTGGGTAAAGTACTGTTTTTCCAATTGAAGGAACCCCAACGCAGTGGGCAATACCTCGAACAGCTGATCCAAAAGTATCCCAAGACGACAAAAAAACCAGAGGCCTACTACCTACTCTATTTGGGCCAAAAAGAGTTGATGGGCAATTCTAACACCTATGTCCAACTCCTCAATAAGGAATTCCCTGAATCGCCTTACACCTTCTCAGTCAATAATCCAGAAGCAGGAGTAGGGAATAAAGGATCCTTGGAATCAGCAAAAGGGTATGAACAGGCTTACGAAGCCTACTATTCAGGAAATTATTCCCAAGCTAGGGCTTTGATTTTTGCCACCCTAGAAAATTATCCACTGACCCGAAACACTGAAAAACTCCTGCTTCTAAATACCATGGTCAGTGGAAAGCAGGAAAGCAGAGGTCAATTCAAATTAAAACTCGTAGAGTTTATCCAGAATGCAAAAGAGCCAGAGTTGATCACTTTAGCAAAAACCATGCTTCAGCCACTATTGACGTCAGAAGAACTGGCCTCTAAAGCAAGCACCACTGACATGGACAAGAACAATCTTACCACAGAAACTGAAGAAGCAAAGGAAAAAGTTTCCGAAACGGAGGTAAAGGTAAGCCCTTACAAGGCTAGTGATGACCAAACCCATATATTTGTGGTGGCTTTGACTCCAACAGATGTGGAAACGGCCAAGAATTTGCTAGGGGATTTAGAGACTTTCCACACTCAGTCCTTTGGGAATGCTAGGTTGCGAACAGGAAACATGAATTTGATTGCACAATTATCGATTTTCATAATTAGCCCCTTCTCCAATGCAGAGAAAGCCATGAATTATTTGAAAACCTTTCAGGAAAAATTTACTTCCATTGGACTGAAGGAAGAAGTAAAAACTAATTCATTCTTTATTTCAATAGAAAACTTCCAAGTTTTAAATAAAACAAAGGATTTGGAAGAATATCTACAATTCTTTACTTCTACCTACCGATAAGCTATGTTTAAACCTGGCCCCTTCACCCAAGAAAATTGGGCATCCAAAACGATAAATTACTTATGGAAGGCCTTTTTTGGAGGCTTGGTTTTTTTTATCTTTTTTGTCTGGATGGTCAGCATTAATTTTCTTGGACTATTCGGGGCGCTACCAGATTTTAAAGCCCTTGAAAACCCAGATAGCCAATTAGCTTCGGAGCTGTATTCAGCAGATGGAGTACTTTTAGGAACCTTTGCTCGAGAAAATAGAAGCCCTGTAACCTACAAGGAGCTATCTCCCAATTTGGTGCAAGCCTTGATCGCTACGGAGGACGAGCGCTTTGAGGAACATTCTGGCATTGACCTTCAAGCCATGCTTCGCGTATTTGTTAAATCTATTATCCTTTTCCAAGATTCAGGTGGGGGTTCTACCCTTAGCCAACAAACAGCAAAAAATCTGTTCAAAACAAGAACAGATGCTAGCTCTGGATTTTTAAGTAATATTCCGGGCTTACGGATGCTTATTGTAAAAACAAAGGAATGGATCGTAGCAACTCAGCTAGAGCGGGCTTACACCAAAAATGAAATACTTACGCTTTACTTGGATACTTCAGAATTTGGATCAAACGCCTTTGGAATAAAAACTGCTGCAAAAACCTTTTTTAATAAATTGCCCAAAGACCTTGCTGTTCAAGAATCTGCAGTTTTGGTGGGTTTATTCAAAGCCCCTACCTACTATAGCCCTGTTTTTAACCCTGAAAATTCCCTGATAAGAAGGAATACGGTGCTTTCCCAAATGTTGAAAAACGAATTTCTTACTGAAGCCGAATACGATTCCATTATACAGCTCCCCATCGTACTTGATTACCAAGTTCAAAACCAAAATCAGGGCCTAGCAACTTATTTCAGAGAAATAGTAAAAGCAAACCTAATCAAATGGTCGAAGGAAAATTTGAAGTCTGATGGAACTGCCTATGACCTTTTTGGTGATGGACTGAAGATTTATGTGACCCTCGATAGTCGCATGCAGCGCTATGCTGAAGAATCCATGAAAGAGCATATGAAAGAGCTCCAAAAAGCATTTTTCAAAGAAATGGGAACGAGAGAACCATGGATCAATGAAAGTTTTCAGGTGATTCCAAACTTTATTGAAAATGCTGTTAAACGCACAGAAGCATCCCAACTTTTGAAGAAAAGATATGGGGACCGAACAGACTCAATTGAGTTTAAATTAAATGAAAAAAAGAAAATGAAAATTTTCTCTTGGGAAGGGGAACGCGATACAATTATGAGCACCATGGATTCCATGAGGTATTACAAAAAGTTTCTGCAAACAGGCATGATGACCATGGATCCTGCAACAGGCCATATCAAAGCTTGGGTAGGAGGGATTGATCATAAGTACTTTAAGTTTGACCATGTGAAGCAGGGGAAAAGACAGCCTGGCTCCACATTCAAACCATTCGTTTATGCAGCAGCCATTGAAAATGGATATAGTCCATGCTATTCTGTGGTTGATCAACCTATTGAAGTATACATTCCAGGACAGCCTGCTTGGAGCCCTGCAAATGCGGATGGAAAGTTCTCCAACCAGCGAATGACCATCCGGAAAGCCATGGCACAATCGGTCAATTCTGTTACAGCCTACATGATGAAAAAATTGAGTCCATTGATAGTCATTGAAACCGCAAGAAGGCTTGGAATTACCAGTGATCTAGAAGAAATCCCCTCCTTGGCCCTGGGGGTGAATGATGTAAACATATTCGAAATGGTAGGCGCTTTTGGAACTTTCGTCAATAAGGGGGAGCACACTACTCCCTATTACATAGATCGCATTGAAGACAAGAATGGAAATTTAATTCATCAATTTACTCCAAAGAAAAAGCCTGCCATGAGTGAAGAGCATGCTTACTTGATGACCTACATGCTTAGAGGTGGATTTGAAGAATCTGCGGGTACTAGTCAGGGTGTTCCTAGCTCCATTCGAGAAGGAAATGAATTAGGGGGGAAAACAGGGACTACTCAAAATGGATCTGATGGCTGGTACATGGGGATCAGCAAAGACCTAGTTTCTGGCATTTGGGTAGGCGGCGATGATCGTGCCATCCACTTCCGAAGCTGGGCTTCAGGTCAAGGAGCAAAAACAGCACGCCCAATCTGGGTGAATTTTATGAGCAAGGTCTATGGTGATGAGCGCCTAGGATATACCAAAGGCCCATTCCCAAGACCTGAACGACCTTTGAGTATAGAAATCGATTGTGATAAATACGAGTTTGACAGTCAGCAGAACGCAGGCTTTGACTACGACCCCAAAAAAAATGATTTTTAACTTCGGATCACCCCACACAAAAACAGCCTACTTGTTGGGCTGTTTTTTTTAATTTCAACCCATGCTTTCCTCCTTCTTTTTGCCCGAAGATCACCTCTCCTTACCGGATCAGCCGGGGGTATATAAGTATTACAACGTGGAGCAGGAATTAATCTATATAGGGAAAGCTAAAAGCTTGAAGAAGCGGGTCAGCAGCTACTTCAATAAAAACACGGGCATCAATCTCAAAACAAGGCGAATGGTCAAAGAAATTGCCAAGATTGAAATCACCCTTGTCAATTCTGAATTAGATGCGCTCCTTCTTGAAAATAACCTAATCAAAAAATCTCAGCCTAAATACAACATCCTCCTCCGGGATGACAAAACTTACCCATATTTAGTCCTTACCAAGGAGAGCTTCCCTAGACTTTTTCCTACGCGCAAATACATCCCAAAGCGAGGGACTTACTTCGGTCCTTTTGCAAGTGTCAAGGCCATGAATAATGTACTTGAACTGTTGCGAGAGCTATTTACCATTCGCACGTGTAACCTAGATCTCTCTTATCTCAAGATCCAGGAACAGAAATACAAAGTCTGCCTAGAATACCATATCGGCAATTGCCAAGGGCCCTGCGTGGGCAAGCAGCTCGAAGCAGACTACCTCGCAGATCTGGAACAGGCCAAATACATTCTGAAGGGGAATCTAGCACCTGCCAAGACCCACTTCAAGCAGCGGATGGAAATCTTGGCAGAAAAGCTGGCTTTTGAACAAGCCCAGCAGGTGAAAAACAAGTTGGAACTACTTGAAAAGTACCAAGCCAAGTCATTAATCACCAATCCAAGCATCGCCAATTTAGATGTATGCACCCTGGTAGCCGATGAGAAAACTGCCTATGTCAACTACATGCGAGTGAAAAATGGATCCATGATTACATCCAAGAATGTAGAACTGAAAAAACGATTGGATGAATCTGAGCAAGAACTTTTAGTGACTGCTTTAATCCGGCTGCAGGACCAATTTCAAAGTGATGCGGAGGAAATACTAGTCAACCTAGAACTAGAACCCATCGAAGGGCTAAACCTAAGCGTTCCAAAAATTGGCGATAAGAAAAAACTAATTGACTTGTCCCTCAAGAACGCCTTGTACTATAAAAAAGAAAAAGCACTCCTTCAGGGCCTCAGTCAAGACAAAAAAGATCGAGTAATCCGGCAGCTACAGCAAGATCTAAGCCTTCAGGAAATCCCCGACCACATCGAATGCTTTGACAATTCAAACATTCAAGGCACGAATCCCGTAGCAAGTATGGTTTGCTTCAAGCAGGGGAAGCCCGCCATCAAAGAATATAGACACTACCATATCAAGACGGTCGAAGGACCCAATGATTTCGCCAGTATGAAGGAAATTGTGGGTCGCCGCTACACAAGACTATTGGATGAGGGGCTACCCCTTCCAAAACTAATAGTCATTGATGGGGGCAAGGGCCAATTATCCTCTGCAGTAGAGGCCTTGCAAGAACTGGGGATTTATGGAAAGATGCCCATTGTTGGAATCGCCAAGCGGCTAGAGGAAATCTACTTCCCGGGGGACCAATACCCCATTCACTTAGACAAAAAATCGGAGAGCCTGCAGCTCTTGCAACGAATCCGAGACGAAGCACACCGCTTTGCGATTACCTTTCACAGGCAAGTTCGAAGTAAAAAAGCATTAAATAGCCAGTTGACAGAAATTGAAGGGATAGGAGAACTGACCGCACGGAAATTACTTAAGGAGTTTAAATCGGTTAAAAAAATACAGCTGGCTTCGGTAGAAGATATCGTGGCTTTAATAGGAATTACCAAAGCCAAATTGCTGCTTGCTGATTTAGAAAAAAATAAAGCCTCGAACTAATTCGAGGCTTTATTTTTACCATTCCCAAACCGAATTTTCAAAATCCAATAGCTTGTATTCGAAGGCCAGGGCATCTAGATAGGCCTGCATTTTACGCCGATCTATAGGAGTATTTTTATCTACCAAATCGATAACCAAAGCTTCGCTTTGGTTGGTATAACGTGTCACTACTGATCTGAATAAGCGAGATTCAAAAGCCTCCTTATAGGATAAGCTTTTTGAAATGTTCTGAAAATTAATCCATCGCGCATCTGGATGTTTTGCAAAATGGATAATGAAGTCCTTGTAACGGATAAACCCAATCGTCTTCTGAAAACCCACCCCTGAATTCGGATCTGCATTAGTTTCTGCAGGCATCACCAACTGGATATACTTAATATCAAACTTAAATTGGGAATGATGTCTGTCAAAAACAAAATCCTCTTTGAAGTCTAAAAAGAACAATTGCTTAACAAAAATGGAATCTTGAAAATCTGTTTTCCAAAAGCTGGAATCAAACTGAGCAATAGAAAGAGGCTGAGTAAAATTTTCATCAGCAAAAATTTCCAAAGCATTTTGCTTTACTCCTTTGTAGATATGGTTAATAATTCCATTTTCCTTGGTATCACCAGAGCCATAAAGCGAGATATTGTATTTTTCCCGCAAATCTATCCTTCTCCAAACGGAGATTTGAAACATCTTGTCATCCTCACGAATACGCTTAGCGGAATACACGGTATCCATAGCATACTGTCGAGTGCTAAAGCCAGAAGGATTAACAGAAGTAGCAACTTGTGCAGTGGCTTCACCCACAAAGCCTATGACTACAAAGCAAGCAAGCAACGTGTATCTTAAAAATATTTTCATAGCAATTATAGTTTTAGCATGCTGAGAAGCTTACTTCACGCGTACTGTTATTACTCCACGGAAATCCATGGATATTTTTTCTCCTCTAAAATTAGTTCTAGTGATTTGATTGATTCGAATTACAAGAATATCTCCAGAAGCAGCTCCACCAAGTAATCCTCTAATTCCTGCTCCTATAGAAGCAGGCGTCCCTCTGGGAACATCGTTTCGTACCAAGGTTATTTCTCCACCTGTTACAACAAAATTGGCATCTTTAGCCATAGTCCGCGCAAAGTTAGGATCAGATTTAGCAACAATTTTTACCCTGCTCAACACATTCGTGGTTTGTGCTTGGCTAATATCTAATTCAGATCCATTGGCAGAAAGAACACTGATCGTAGGATTAGGAACAGGCTTAATATCAAAGGTCTCATCCCCAATTTTATTACCTCCGCTACTCACCCCAATGGTAACTTTTCCACTGGCATTTGGCACAATAGTTACCTGACCAGCTTTAGATCCTTTAATTTTATCTCCGTTTGTTACCGTAAATTCCGGAGCATACGAGTTTCCAAGGGCAGGAACATCTATATCTAAGTCGTTCGCACATCCAGCATAAAGCTGCTGCACTACTTCTGAGGTGATTTTAATAACTGGTTGTGCCACAAAGTACTCATATTCTATGGGCAAAATCTTATCTTCCCCGCCTACATTAGTAACAATCTGACCTCTCAACACCTTTTTTGCTACCCCTTTGTCGTCATAACTTGCTGCAGGAGTGGCTACAAATTCAATTTTACCAAACCCTTTTGCATCAACAAGAATGGATCTCCCATCCAAGGTCATCGTTGGAGAAGCCGAAGAAGAGGAAGACGCAATAAACATCGTTCCTTCGAACTTAGTCCCGGCGGCAACCACATTGGAAATAGCTGAGATTTTGGCCTCGGTGATATCCGCTTTAAAGTAAAACGACCCTATTGTATTGGCAATAGTCGTTAAAGATTCATTTTCAATATTTAATATCTCATTTTGAAACTGAGACAATATCGCAATTGCTGCTCCTACAGGAGATTTGACAAAGTTTAGTGCTACAAAACTTTTGTTTCTTGCCTCCATGTCATTTGCAAATAATTCAATTTCAGATGCATCACGCGCAATCGGGCGAAAAACCAAATCCGTTATCCCCACCCCCTTCAAAATGCCTACTACTGTTTTAGGAAAATCATTCAGTTTTTTCTTCAATACTTCCCCTTTCCCTTGGTTAACAAATAAATTTCCTGATGCCTCTGTATTTTTTAAAGAAGAAGTTACAAAATTTCCGTCCTCATTTTTGGCATTTGCGTTTTTGATCAACTCCAATTTGAGCCCTTCAAGGTAATCATATACTTCCTTGGTTGCAGCTCTAACTTTTTTTGCTGCGACCACTTTTGGAAGGTCATTAATATTAGTCCCTAGTTTCGCAATGGTAT
>JAQCJI010000046.1 GCA_027593175.1 Bacteroidota bacterium
GTGCATGATAGGCTTTTCCTCCGTAAGTCAGTCCACCTTCCCTGCGTGTAAAATAAACAACTCGCTCCTCCTCTACTACTATATTCCCTAAAAGTGTCTTTAGAAAACTTCTTCCTTCAATAGTATGGTAAATCTCCACTCCGGCCAGTTCAAGTAAGGTGGGATAAATATCCATGGATAAATTCAACTGAATGGTTGAAGAACCAGCAGCTATCTGACCAGGCCAGACTACCAAAGTTGGAACCCGAAGTCCTCCTTCGTACATGCTCTGCTTTCCATCTCGGAGAGGGCCATTATTGGCTAAATCGGGAAGATGGCCACCGTTGTCACTTGTGAAAATGATAATCGTATTTTCGTATTCCCCACTTTCCTTCAAGGAGGTAATAACTTTACCAATTCCGTGGTCAAGGTGTTCAATAAATGCAATTAGGTTGGCCCTTTTTTCCGGTAAAGCAGGATCTCTTTCTCTCACTCTATCAGACCATTCCTTAGGAGGCTGAACCGGAAAATGAGGTGCATTATAGGCCAAATAAAGAAAAAAGGGTTGTTCTTTCTTTGCCTGTTCAGAAATGTAATCTATAGCCCATTCCGTAAAAAGGTCCGTGGCATGTCCCATGGGGTCAATGACCTCTTCATTCAGACGCATAAAATTTTTACCATGCCTTCTTTTTATCACATAGTCGTCCATCATATCCTCCAACCAGCCATGAAACAAGTCAAAACCTTTCTGATTGGGTAAATTCGGCGATTCCAGGCCTAAATTCCACTTGCCGATATGGGCGGTATGATAATTTGCTTCTTTTAATTTTTGAGGTAGAAGAACCGTTTTTGGGTCAAGATACCCCCAGTTATTTTCGGGATGGGACCGGATCAATCCCGGCACTCCAACCCTATCTGGATATCTTCCAGAAAGAAGTGAGGCTCGGGTGGGCGCACAAACTGGAGAGTTTGTTAAGAAATTATCAAATCGCATCCCATCCTTGCGCAAGGCATCTATGTTTGGAGTCTGTAAATCTTTAGTTTCATAATAAGACACATCGTGATACCCCTGATCATCGGTTAAAATGATTATGATATTAGGTTTTTCACTTTGAGCACGAACCTGCAAAGGAACCAGTATTTCCAAGATAACAATAGCAAGGAACCCCACTATTATTTGCTTTGAATTGGAATAGTTCATTTTCATTTCGTTCGTTTTAATTAGATTACAAATAAGTTTTAAAGGATTTAATTGTACGACGTCAAGTTCATTTGGAAAAGTACTAAGATTAAATTGATAGAATAGCTCCAATATGAAAAATCTTCTCCCATTTCTTTCTCTGATTCTCCTGATTTTTTCCTGTGGTAAAAAATCGACTGAAAAGCAACTCCCTAGGATTGCAATTGCTGGACTTGCCATCGAGTCTAGTACTTTTTCTCCTGCTCTGACTCATGAGGATGCTTTTAAGGCAAGGGTAGATGAAGATGTTTTTTCATTTTATCCTTTTTTGGCGAAAGACTCCCTGACTAGAAAGCGGGCAAATTGGATCCCAACCCTGAGAGCACATGCACTACCAGGAGGGACTGTAACCCGCGAAGCTTATGAATCATTGGTTAACCAAACTTTGGAACGTCTCAGAGCTGATCTTCCGTATAACGGCCTTTTTTTTGATATCCATGGAGCGATGAGTGTGGTGGGATTGGATGACCCCGAGGGCGATTTCATAAGACGCATTCGTGAAGTGATAGGATATGAAACGGTCATTTCTACTTCAATGGACTTACATGGGAATGTATCCAAAGTCTTGGCGGAAAACTCTGATCTGATCACCTGCTACCGAATGGCGCCGCATGAGGACGCCATTGAATCCAAAAAAAGAGCAGTGGAAAATCTTCTGCAAAGACTCGAATCAGGAAAAGGCAAACCAAAATACAAAGCTTGGATACCCGTTCCGATTTTGCTTCCTGGAGAAAAGACAAGTACCCGGATCGAGCCTGGCAAAGGATTATATGCCAAAATTGATCCAGTAACAAAATCCGAAGGGATAATCGATGCGGCCATTTGGATTGGCTATGCATGGGCAGATGAACCCCGAAATCATGCCGTAGTCATGGTGACTGGCGATGACGAGGATAGCGTAAAAGAAGCGGCGGAGTACTTGGCAAAAAGCTTTTGGGAGGTAAGAACTCAGTTTGAGTTTGTTGCTCCGGTGGCATCCTTGGACGAAAGTTTGAATATGGCCTTGGCAAGTAAGAAATATCCTTTTATGATCTCGGATATGGGGGACAATCCTACAGCCGGAGGAGCGGGTGACGTCACTTGGACTCTGCATGAGCTATTAAAGCGTCACGAATTCAAATCTGAAAAAGGCCCTGAATTGATCTATGCTTCTATTCCTGGCCCGGAGTTGGTAGAAATGGCATTGGCTGTAGGCATAGGTGGAAAAGTGGAAGGGGAGGTAGGTGCAGCAGTAGATAGTCGTTTTGCTCCTCCGGTGAGGCTTTCCGGTACAGTGGAGGCAATCAAGCAAGGAGATAAAGATGCTGGTGTGGAAGTGGTCGTAAAAGTGGGGGCTATAAAAGTAATCGTCACTAAAAAGCGTAAGCCATATCATCTGGAAAAAGACTTTACAGACCTTGGCTTGAATCCTCGAAAAGCAGCAATTGTAGTAGTGAAAATCGGTTATCTAGTACCTGAATTATATGACATGCGGGGAGACTGGATCATGGCGCAAACTCCCGGTGGTGTTGATCAGGATCTTGAGCGATTGGGTCATAAGCGAATCATTCGTCCAATGTATCCTTTGGACCCTAAAATGGAAGATCCTGATTTGAGTGTGAGATTTATCCCTATTTCCAGAAGATAAAAATATGAAGAACGAAGAAAAGACTTTAAGTTAAAATCAATTACAACCAAATGCATGAATCCTTATTCAACCAAGCCCTGCAGATGTGTATTATAATAGCGGTCTAAAAATCTTAAAACAAAGAGAAGAAATCAAACAAAAAGCCATTAAAAAACGAAGAATAAATCACCTGTTGCAAAATTACAATCAATCATTCAGTTTTCTTTAATACCTATCCAAATGAACTTGACGACGTACAGTCAGTTCAAATAAGATCCTTAGTAAAGTATATCTGCCTGAGCAAAAATGGTGTTACTCGATCAGAAGCGGAAATACAAACCGATTACCTTTTTCATAAATAAAGTTTTTAAAATCATTTGAGGATTAGTGCAATTTCACTCGGTTCAAAGCCGATTCGATGGGTATTCACATACAATGAATCTCCGGGATTACCTTCAAAAGGTTCTATGTAAACTTTCCAACTGTCTTTTTTTGATTTTCTGTAAGCAATAGAAGCACTCGATGTGGCTGAGTTCAGATTGACTTTTCCATCCTCCATCTTTACCTCTGCGGATTGGGTATTCGGTGATTTATCCTTACCTCCCCACCAGTTTCGGATCATTTCCATTTCATTCAAGGCGCCCATATCTCCAAATTCCGAAATCCAATCCTCATGTGCTTTTCGAAGCTCGGCAAGCTTTCTGGAATACTTTGAATTGCCTACCAGATTATTGAACTCCCATGGGTCGGATTTGGTATCGTAGAGTTCTTCATCCGGCTTGGATTTGGCAAACCATCGTGCTTGATTTTTATTAAGCAGACTTTTTTCATTCAATTCCAAAAGATGAACCATCAGTGGATTTTGAAGTCTGTATTGGATATTTTGGTAGTTGGGCTTTTCGGGCATATAATTTCGGATGTATTTGAACCGGCCGTCGGTGACAGCACGGACGCGATCATATTCGGAGTCCATGCGATCCCGGGCAGCAAAGTTGTATTTCCTTGGACTTGAAGCTTTTTGAGGCCCCAGGAAAGCTTGCCCCTGCATGCTTTCTGGAATCGGAATTCCAGCCAATGAAAGCAATGTCGGTGCAAAATCTACAAAACTAATCAATTCCTTAGACTGGGTTCCAGGTTTCAAAAAAGGAGCCTTGATCAACAAGGGGGCTCTTAATCCACGGTCATACAGTTCTCTTTTAAAATAGGGCATTCCGTCTCCATGATCCGAGTAGAAAAAAATAATTGTATTTTCATACAACCCATCCTCTTTCAACTGCTCGATCACTTTACCTACCTGAATGTCCATTCGCATGGCATTGGTAATAAATCGTGCCAACACACTTCGGGTCAAAGAATCATCCGGATAAACGGGAGGAACTTTCACATTTTTAGGATCTACGAGCAGTTCTTCTTTTTTCCTCATCCAAACCTGGGATTCGTGGCTGATGGTTAAATTAAAAATTGCAAAAAAGGGCTGATTGGGATCGGCACGGTTACGATAGTGAGCTTTAGGACTGCTTTCGTCCCACATTGTGACCGGACTTAGGAATTGGTAATCTTCCTTGGAATTGTTGGTGGTATAATAGCCAGCCATTCGGAGTAGTTCAGGATAGGTTTTCATTCCTTCTGGAAGCACAGTAGAATATCCTTTGAATCCTGGTGGATAAGCATCAATTGCGTCTGAAGATAGAGCAAGTGTTCGCATGTGCATCGCACCAATGGAAGTTTGATACGCTCCAGTGATCAATGCCGCACGGCTTGGTGCACATACTCCAGCTGTCGCAAAAACTTGATTGTATTGGACAGATTCTGCAGCAAGTGCATTTAAAAAGGGAGTTTTCCCACCGCTGTCTCCATAGCTTTCCAGATGCTCTGGAGATAAATCTTCACAGACGATCCAAACTATGTTTGGCCTTTTCGGATAATCGGTTTGTTTGTTTTTCGGGGGGGTGTTTTTGAAGGCAAAAAGTAGGAAGGGTAGCAGAGAGAAGAGGTAAATCTTCATAAATTGGGACTTTATTTAGTATGTATATATGGAACTCTGCAAGTAGCAAAATTAAAATTTGATAGCTAGGGATAATGATTTATGGAGTGGCTATCCTATGATTTTGATGGATTACTCATCATGCAATCCTAAAATAATAATTCTGATTTTCTCTTTAGAGCTGAATTTATGCTTAGTTCTGCAGGGAATATCCTTGATAACCGCTGCCACTTTCTTGGTTCTCTTTTAACAATATAAGCAATTTATGATTTCAAATTATAACTTTCTATAGTCACATTTATGTCCACTTTATGCTGATGACCTAAAATGTATGTTCTCAAGTTCATTTAGACAAATGTTATTTAAATTAATTGTCTGATTAAAATTTTGCGACAGAGAATTTATTCCTCTTTTTTTAATGCCTCACCGCTTACTTTAGGATTTGAATCCATAGTCGGCAGCAATTGGGCTACCGCTAGGGCTAGGTAGTGCGTGAAACTGCAAGAGTTTCACCTCCGTAGCACTCAATTCCAAGTAGGTGTATTGGCTTACCCATTCGCCTAAATTAAAATAGGTAGCGTTTGTGCCAACCGGAAGTTGCAGGGGAAGGTGGCGATGGCCAAAAATGTAGTAGTCATGCGGTACTGCTTGATCTACTTCTTTGCAGTAGGCCCAAAGCCATTCATCGGTTCCTAAAAAGCGCTGTTCATCCTCACTTATGTTGCTGATTCGGCTATTACCTGACCAGGCGCGTGCCAGTCGAACCCCAATATCGGGATGGACCCATCGAAAAAGCCATTGAGCAAGGGGACTGGTAAATACTTTTTTAAGCACTTTGTAGGTGGCATCTCCAGGACCTAGACCATCTCCATGACCTAATAATATTTTTTTCCCCTCCACCTGAATTTCTACAGGATGCGTATAAACGGGTATTCCCAATTCGGTAGTGAAGTAGTCCCGCATCCAAAGGTCGTGATTGCCAGTGAAAAAAAGGATTGGAATTCCTCGGTCACGTAGCTGGGAAAGCTTTGCTAAAAAAGGGAGCTGCCCTTTCGGAATTACTTCTTGGTATTCAAACCAGAAGTCGAAGACATCGCCCACTAGGAAAATCGCTGCTGCTTCGTCTGCAATGTATTCTAGCCAGGAAATGATGCGGACTTGCCGCTCCCTGCTGGATGAAAAGTCAGGGGCACCCAAGTGAAAATCGGAGGCGAAAAACAACTTTTTTCCGTGAAGGGAGAAATTCATGGTAGAAGCTAGCATGGGGTAAAGATAAGAGCAAATGCTCAAAAATCTAAAAGCCCCAGTAGGCTGGGGCTTTTAGAGTTAGGCTTCTGTTTTGGTTTTATCTGCACCATTATCCGAGGTAGATGAAATGGCTTCTGTGGCAACTGCATGCTCAGCTATCTCCTCCTGCTCAGCAGCCTTTTCTTCTACTACAACAAGATCTTTTTTATTCGTAAATGCTTCGTAGGTCGTCTCCTTTTCAAAAGGGCGCTTGCCGATCAATCGCTCCAAATCTGCTTGGAAAAGAATTTCTTTTTCCAATAGCTCCTTGGCCAAGATTTCGAGTTCTACTTGATGCTTTCGTAACAAATCGAGTGTGCGCGTGTAGGCATTTTGAATCAGCTTACTAACTTCCAGATCGATCATTTCGGCAGTAGCTTCAGAATAGGGCTTGGTCATCTTGTAGCCATCGCTCTTACTATCATAGAAGGATACATTTCCTAATTTCTCGTTCATGCCATACACCGATACCATGGAATAGGCCATTTTGGTAATGCGCTCCAAATCACTTAGCGCGCCAGTGGAGATCTTTCCAAAGATGATTTCTTCTGCAGCTCGACCTCCCAAGGTCATACACATCTCGTCGATAAGTTGCTCAGTTTGATAGAGAAACTGCTCCTTAGGCAAATACTGTGCATAGCCTAGCGCTGCAATTCCTCGTGGAACGATGGATACCTTCACCAAGGGGTCTGCATGCTCCAAAAACCAGCCAGCTACAGCATGACCTGCTTCGTGGTAGGCTACGATTTTTTTCTCCTCCGGGGAGATGATCTTAGTTTTCTTTTCCAATCCTCCAATGACACGGTCAATGGCATCCTGGAAATCTTGCATGTCCACCGCTTCCTTATTTCTACGTGCCGCAATCAATGCAGCTTCGTTACATACGTTGGCGATTTCTGCACCTGCAAATCCAGGTGTTTGTGCAGCTAATTTTTTAGGTTCTAAATCAGCAATGGTCTTGATTGGCTTCAGGTGAACCTTGAAGATAGCTTCTCTGCCGATGATATCTGGTTTGTCTATGGAGATCTGTCGGTCAAAACGTCCGGCACGGAGCAATGCACTATCTAATACATCTGGACGGTTGGTGGCGGCTAAGACAATTACACCGGAATCCGTACCAAAACCATCCATCTCCACGAGTAGAGAATTGAGGGTGTTTTCCCGTTCGTCGTTAGAACCTGGCATCTGGCCTTTTCCTCTGGATCTACCGATGGCGTCGATTTCATCAATGAAAATGATACAAGGCGCTTTTTCCTTCGCCTGTTTGAAGAGGTCACGCACACGGGCAGCACCTACCCCAACGAACATTTCTACAAAATCAGAACCTGAAAGGGTGAAGAAGGGTACCCCCGCTTCACCGGCAACAGCCTTAGCAAGCAATGTTTTTCCCGTACCTGGAGGGCCTACCAGCAAGGCACCTTTTGGAATCTTGCCACCAAGCTTGGTAAACTTGGATGGGTTTTTTAGAAATTCTACGATTTCCTGGATTTCTTCTTTCGCTTCATCTAAGCCTGCCACATTGTCAAAGGTGGTTTTCACCTTATTCTCTGCATCAAAAAGTTGGGCTTTGGATTTCCCTACATTAAATATCTGTCCGCCTGGACCGGAACCTCCTGACATTCTACGCATCAAAAACCAGAACAGGACAAATAAAAGAATCATAAATCCAAAGCTTCCAAAATAGCTGCTCCAGTTTTCTTCGTTAGTGACCGAGAAACCTATTTTTTCTGTTCCTGCAGGCATTTTGTCTTCCAAACTTTGGAAGTCAGCCTGAAACTTATCTGCGGTAGTTACTTGTAGGGTATAGTGAGGACCTTCGGGATTGAAGAAGGTGGAATTGGCTTCTAGCTCAGTTTTGTATTTGGCATTTTGTTGGGCCGCAGGTTTGAGGGTAACATCCACCCGATTCATGTTGCGTACAATTACTACCTTGGATACATCCCCAGCCGTATAAATGTCTTCAAAACGCTTTTGGGTAATATCTATGACTACACCACGTTGTTGAATCCAGGTAAGGCCCAAGAGCACCATCACCGCAGCTACTATCAACCAAAGTTGGAAATTGGGTTTTTGAGGAACCTTCGGGGTTAAATTCTTATTATTATTGCTCATTGCTAGTTAAAGGGTGCTTTTATATAAGTAAAACAGATTTACTACTCGAAAGTTCATTGGACAATTTAAAAAATGCGGGTGGTTTTTGCATCTCCCCATAAATCTTCTAAGCCATAATAGGCCCTTTTGTCAGTTAAGAAAATATGAACCACCACATTCACATAGTCCATCAAGATCCACTGTCCATTAGATCTACCCTCAATTTTCCAAGCCGGAGATTCACCAGCTTTGTATACATGCTCCTCAATAGACTTATAAATTGCGTCCAATTGGGTGTCTGAATTGCCCGAACAAATCACAAAAAAATCGGTCACGGTATCTTTTATTGACCTGAGATCCATCACTAAAATATCGGAAGCCTTTTTTTCTTCCATTCCTTTGGAAATGACCTTACTCAGCTGTTGTGCTGTCATAGGATTGATTAAAATAGAGTTTTCGGTACCTTTGAATCTCGAAGTATAAACTAATGTATAAAATTCTTGCCAACACTCTTTTTTTAGGGAAAGATATTCATTTTCTGCCAGAGTGTCATTCCACCAATGACATCGCGCTGCAAGCTTTACGTGAAAAGGAGGTAGGTGAGGGGAGTATTTTTATCACCAATCACCAAACGCGTGGCAAAGGGCAGCGTGGGAATTCCTGGGAAACTAAGCCAGGGGAGAACTTAACTTTTTCCTTGATCCTCCAGCCTAGATTTTTGGATATAAGCGAGCAGTTTTTACTCAATATGGCGATTTCTAATGCTATTCGAGGGTGTTTTCAGGAGTATATCCCTGAGCTTCTGGTGAAGTGGCCGAATGATTTAGTGATTCCCCGTCTTGGAAAATTAGGGGGGATCTTGATCGAAAATTTGGTAGGGAGCAGCGGTTGGGACTATGCAGTGGTAGGCATAGGCTTGAATATAAACCAAAACCAATTTACCAGCCCTCAAGCTACTTCACTTTCTTTGGCAACTGGCAATGTATATCCCTTGCAAGAGCTTTTTAAATTGTTAATTGTGCATTTGGAGCAGGCTTACATTGCACTTAAAAAAGGAAAAAATGCAGTAGTCACCCGTGAATACTTGCAGTATCTCTATTTGTTTGAAGAATGGGCGGTGTTTAAGGCAGGCGATCAGGAGGTAGAAGGAAAAATTATGGGACTATCCGAGACCGGTAATTTGCTTTTAGAGCTATCTAATGGACAGCAAAGAAGTTTTGGGATTAAGGAGATTGCCTTTCCTAATTTTTGATTCTACTTTAAATCCGTAATTTTATTTGACACCTTTACGGGGCTTTAAAAATAACGTTAAAGTTCTTTTCCGCTGTGGCGGAAAACGTTAAATGCCTACCAACCACAGGTAGGTAGCTTAAACAACTTATTTTCTTTCCCTTGCAAAAAGGAGCTCCAAAAGGGCTCCTTTTTCTTTTCAAATCTTCCAAAGGGATGGTATATTGAAAAAAATTAAGCTAAAAAGGATGAACTACACCGAAGGAATGCTCCGAGAAGGATCGTTGAAAGGAAAAAATATCTTGATTACAGGTGGTGGTACGGGTCTAGGCCGGGCTATGGGGGAGTATTTCCTGGAGTTGGGAGCCAACCTAGTTATCACCTCGCGTAAACTGGAGGTATTGGAATTAACAGCAAAAGAGATGATGGCCAAGTCTGGTGGCAAGGTGGTTCCCTTGGTCTGTGATGTGCGGGAGATAGCCCAAGTGGAAGCCATGTGGGCGCAGTGCATTGCTGCCTTTGGGCAAATTCATGGGGTCTTGAATAATGCGGCAGGAAATTTTATCAGTCCTACAGAGCGGCTTTCTTCCAATGCTTTCAATACGGTCTTAGATATTGTCCTCAAAGGTACCTCACAGGTAACTCTGACTGCTGGCAAGCACTGGATTGCTGAAAAGCAGCTAGGGGTATTTTTGAATATTGTGACCACCTATGCATGGACAGGGTCAGGCTATGTGGTACCCTCTGCTGCAGCAAAGGCAGGTGTCTTGGCACTTACGCGTTCGCTGGCTGTGGAATGGGCCAAGTATGGAATCCGATCCAATGCTATCGCACCAGGACCATTCCCGACTGAAGGTGCTTGGAGTAGATTACTTCCAGGTGATTTGGTCAAGAAATTTGATCCAGCAAAGAAAGTACCTGTAGGTAGGGTAGGGGTACACCAGGAATTGGCCAACTTGGCAGCCTACCTTATTTCTGATTTTTCGGCCTATGTCAATGGAGATGTCATCACCATCGATGGCGGGGAGTGGCTTAAAGGAGCAGGTGAGTTTAATAATTTGGAGATGATTCCCCAAGAAATGTGGGATATGATGGAGGCATCTCGCGGAAAAAAGCCCTAAGCCCCAAAGTGATTTGGGGCTATCTCAAAGCCAAATGGAAAATTAGAGGAGTCTAGGACTTCCCGATAAATTTTTCATCGAGGTTCTTTAGATGATTTTCAGTTTAAATAAGAAAAAACAATCCGTCCATCACCGCATGCAAACCCCATCCTTGAACCTGAACCGTCAGGAATTCGGAAATTCGAAAAACAAAGATCGAGTCCTCAGTTTGACTGAAGCCCATGACTTATTGGATGCCTGGATTCAAAATGATCGCTTGAAAGTTCACATGAAGCAAGTAGGCCACCTGATGAAAGAATACGCACTTCAGGAGGGACTTTCTTCCTTGGATGCCCACAAGTGGCACTTGGCAGGACTACTTCATGATGCCGATTGGGATCAATGGCCAGAGCAACATTGTCAAAAAATTATTGAGGAACTCGAAGCTAGAGCCATAGACCCGGAAATCATTCGAGCGATAGCCTGTCATGGTCCTCGTTATTTTGGGGTGGAGCCACGGACACAGATGGATAAAATGCTTTATGCCTTTGACGAACTAAGTGGCTTGGTGCATGCTTACTCCTTGATGCGCCCTGAAGGTTATGCGGGGATGGAGGTGAAGGGAGTGAAAAAAAGACTCAAAGACAAGACCTTTGCCGCACAGGTGAGTCGGGAGGATATTGAAGATGCTGTGCAGCGGGCAGAACTCACCGTGGAGGACTTGATTGCCTTTGTGGTTGCGAAGCAAGGCTTTGCTGAGCTAACGTAAAAAAATAGACCCGGAGTTCATCGGGTCTATTTTTTTTAATCCTCCAACTCTTGGTTGATTGTCTTGAAATTTCCAGAAGGTAAGTCTGAACTAACCTCCTTTTTTTCGAAGGGAAAAACTTCCTGAATAGAGCTTTCCGTAATGTCAGGTACCCGAAAACTCACCAGCATATTGCTGAGGCTGTCTTGAATGCGATCATAGGCCTGCTTTACATCTTCCGCCGTTAAAATCATGTATTGAGTCACCTTTTTTTCTTTTCCGCTATCGGCATCTGCAATTAAGTAAGTTACCTTACACTTGTGCCAGATGTCAGCATCCTTGTAAAAAAAGACATCTACAATGTTACTCTTGCTAATTCCAGTCACTTGGAAGTCACCACGAATCTGTGATCCCAATCGGTCATAAAGGATGGCTTCTGCTTCGGTAAAAGATACTGCATCCACTAGATATTGTTCGGATATACTTTTCAAAAGACCCTCTTCAGTTTCTTTCGCATACTTTACCTTACACAAAAACCAAATTCTCATTCATTGCTAGTTTAAAGACCCGAAGCTACCTTATCTCTGGCAAAGTGCTGAAGAAACTCAAAAAATTATTTTTTCTGAGATAGCAGTATTTGAGTGGCCTATTGAAAATCAGTTATTTGTTTAGATTGGAGACAAAAATCTAATTGTGATGGTAGCGATGGACTAAAAAAAGAGCTAAGCCGAACTAACAAAAAAGTAAAGCTTGCTCCATCCTCACTTATTAATATCCAAACTCAATTCAATTAAGCGGCATTGGCTCGGGTAAGAGAGGTATTTGCCAAATGAAATCTGCTTTGAGGCGATGATCTTGAATTAGTACCCAATTCCTATTTTTTTGTAGATAAAATGCATTAGCCAAGCAGGGCCGATTAGTAAAAACTGCACGTCTTTCAAAAAAGAAGGTTTTTTGCCTTCAATCTTGTGCCCATAAAACTGAACAATCCAAGCCAAAACAAAAACAGCTAGGCTTATGTAGGCCAACATGCCAGGGAAGGCGATGGCAAGGTAGTTCGAAAGAGAAAGGCAGAGGGCAGAAAATAGCAACATGCCTAGAGTCAAGGTGGGTGATAAAGACACATAATAAATAAGAAGCAAGAAAAGAGTAAGCGTTGCCCAGTTTGCAAAACCCCCTAAAAAAGGAAGTTGCACTGCTAAAAAGTCACTTGGAATGCTGAATACCAGCCCTACCACACTGAAGAAGATGGCAGGAACACAAAACCAGTGGATCAATTTATTGGTTTTATTTTGATGGCTTTCGCCGTATTCAAGTAGTAAGGATTCAATTTTTCTCATGGGATTTTGGGTTAAAATGCGGTTCTTGGTGCTACAAGTTAACCAACCAACTTTAAAAAGTAAATTCTCTCTGTATATGTTGAGTTTTTGGGAACAAAAAAATTTTTTACACTATGATTTAATCGTGATAGGAGCCGGTTTTACGGGACTTTCTGCAGCAATTAATTTCAAAAAGCAGCATAAAAAAGCAAAGGTGCTTGTGGTGGATCGGGGAGTATTTCCTTCGGGAGCGAGCACCAAAAATGCTGGGTTTGCTTGTTTCGGCAGTTTGACAGAAATTTTGGATGATTTTTGGACCATGACCCCAGATGAGGTACTGCAATTGGTTGAGAAAAGATATACTGGTTTAAAAGAGATTAGAAAACAATTTGGAGACCAGGCCCTGCGGTACCAGCACCGTAACGGATATGAACTCCTCGGGGACGAGCAGTTGGAAGCCTTGGATCAACTATCCAACATCAATCATCTCCTCAAAAAAGTATTCAAGAAAGAGGTGTTTTCTTTGGTTAAGGACCTTTCTAAGTTTGGATTTTCTGAAACAGTAAAGGCGATTGTCAAAAATCGTTTTGAGGGGGAGTTGGATCCTGGTGCGTATTTGAATGCGCTTTGGTCCAAGGCTTCCAGTTTGGAAATTCGCATTCTATCTGGACTATCTGTGGCAGAAGTAAACCATGATGAGGGTACAGTATTGGCAGAAAAAAGGGATAAGAAGGAAATTTTTAAATTTGTTGGTGAGCGCGTAGCCATTTGTACCAACGCGTTTACTCAGAAATTATGGCCTGCATCGCCTCTGGAGCCAGGAAGAGGATTGATACTTTTGAGTAAGCCGATAGCGGGGGATATTCCTTGGAAGGGGGCCTTTCACTTGGATCGAGGATATGTGTATTTTCGAGAGGTGGAGGGGCGTTTACTTTTGGGAGGGGCTCGAAACAAAGATTTTGAAAAGGAAAAAACCACTGAGTTTGAAGTGAATCCTGCCATAAAAGAGCATTTGAATAGATTGGCTCAAGAGGTTATTTTTCCAGGAAGACCTGTAGAATGGGAAATGGAATGGACGGGGATCATGGCTTTTGGGGCAAAAAAATCCCCTATTATCCAACAGATTGGAAAGAAAACAGCGGTAGCGGTTCGGTTGGGAGGCATGGGAGTAGCCATTGGTTGGCAAGTGGGTAAGGAGCTATCTGAAGTACTTTCCGACCTATAATTAATTTTTTTCTTTAGCTTCAAGGCTTGTAAACTCCCGAATTAAATCGAATGACTCCAATTCCAAAAGCCCCGAAGGTGCTGGATGCACTTATCCCTCTCGTTTTTTTAATTGTCCTCCTCGTACTGACTATTAAAATATTTGGAACTGATGGGCTTTCTGGTTCCAATCAAATTGTATTGATTTTATCAGCAGTGGTAGCAGGCTCCATCGCTGTTTTCAGATTGGGCTATACTTGGGATACGCTCCAAGATGGAATCATAAAAACTATAAGCTCTGCGATGAGCAGTATTCTTATTTTATTTTTGATTGGAGCCTTGGCAGGAACTTGGTTGCTGAGTGGTATTGTTCCTGCCATGATTTATTATGGTTTGCAAGTGCTTAGTCCAACCTTATTTTTGTTTGCTGCTTGTTTTATCAGTGCCATAGTTTCAACAGCTACCGGTAGTAGCTGGACCACTGTAGCTACTGTAGGAGTAGCCTTGTTGGGAATAGGAAAAGCGCTGGGATTTGAAGAAGGAATCATTGCTGGAGCAATCATCTCTGGGGCGTATTTCGGGGACAAAATGTCTCCTCTTTCAGATACCACCAATTTAGCGCCAGCAATGGCAGGAACGGATCTTTTTACCCACATTCGGCACATGGCTAAAACTACCATTCCGTCTATTGCCATTACCCTAATTTTGTTTTTTGTTATTGGACTGAATTACAAGCCTGTAGGTGTGGTGGAAGATGTTCTCATTATTTCCGATGTGATAACGAGCACCTTTCACATTACGCCCTGGTTATTTTTGGTACCAATTCTGGTGGTGGTGATGATCATTAAGCAAGTTCCTGCTTTACCAGTTTTGTTGGCAGGGGCCTTGTTGGGAGGCTTATTTGCCTTGATTTTTCAACCAGAGATAATCGCTCGAGTAGTAGGCGAGGAGGGATCGTATGCTTATTTAGGATTTAAGGGTGTGATGATGGCCATGTATGGGAAAATCAGTATAGTGACTGAGAATGTGCTTGTCAATGAATTGTTGGTTACGAAAGGAATGGGAGGAATGCTGAATACCATTTGGCTTATCGTGTGCGCCATGGTCTTTGGAGGGATCATGGAAGAGAGTGGCATGCTCAAGGTGTTGGCATTCGCTATTATCCGAAAAGTACACCGAGTAGGTTCCCTGATTGCTAGCACAGCAGCTACCTGTGTTTTCTTTAATATCACCACCTCAGATCAGTATTTGTCGATTTTAGTGCCTGGAAGGATGTTTGCGGATGTGTACAAAAAAAGAGGCCTGAAGCCGGAAAATCTTTCCCGTACCTTGGAAGATTCAGCAACGGTAACTTCAGTTCTGGTACCATGGAATACCTGCGGTGCCACCCAAGCATCGGTATTGGGTGTCGCTACTCTCGTGTATGCTCCGTATTGCTTTTTTAATATCATCAGTCCAATCATGACTATCCTCTATGGATACCTCAATATTGGAATCAACTATTACGATAAGGAAGAAGAGTTGGCATGATCCCATACACTATCAGTAAAGAAGAAATTAACGAGTTGCCCTTGGGCCAGTTTGAAGGCCCGATCTACCTGATCAATCAGACGGATCAAGTAGAGGAGGCGGTAGATTTCCTAGAAAATCAGCCTTTAATCGGATTTGATACGGAGACTAAGCCTTCTTTTCGGAAGGGAGAATTCAATCATGTGTCCCTGCTCCAACTTTCCACTACCAATCAAGCATTTATTTTCCGACTTAATCAAATTGGATTTCCACCTCCCTTGAGGAGCTTGTTGGAAAAAGAAAATGTCCTAAAAGTTGGGGCGGCTGTACACGACGACCTCAAGGCCTTGAAAAAGCTAAGCGATTCTTTCTACCCGCAGTCCTTTTTTGATTTGAACGATGAGTTAAAAAAAGTAGGCTTCCATAATGTGGGGGTAAGAAACCTCTGTGGGATGGTCTTGAAGATGCGTATTTCCAAAGCAGAGCAAGTATCTAATTGGGAGGCTGATAAGCTCACAGAAAAGCAGCTCCGCTATGCCGCTACAGATGCATGGGCATGTTTAGAGATCTTCCAACACTTGAAAACTGAGGGGTATTTGAATGACCTTTTGGGGTAATTCGTCAGCAGACAAGGAAAATCAAAATACTCTTAGCCTACTCGAACTTGCACTCGATCTGAACTTGAAAAATAGCGGTTACCAATAGACATCAGATCAGCTGCTGTGAATTTTTTTAAGTAGTCAAAACGGGTTTCGTAGAAGCTGAAATCAAGCCCGGCATAGTATACACCCTTGAATTGATCGATTAAATCAAAGGGAGAACTGAACTTGGTAAATAATTGTCCAATTAAGTAATTTCTCAAAATCTCAATCTCCTCCGGATTCGCAAGTACGGTTCGGAGAATCTGAATTTCTTTTTCAATTTCTTCGAAGACTTCCTCCTGGTGCGCTTTTTTCACATCTGCAGCAATCACCCAATAGGCGTATTGGTCTAATTCAACCAAGGAAGAGTGAATGCCGTAGGTATGTCCCTTGTCTTCACGGATATTTTTTACCAGTCGAGAACCAAAATAACCGCCCAATAGTGTATTGAATACGGCCAAGGCGGGAAAGTCTACATGGCTTTTTGGGATCGACCAAGTGCCAAGTCGGATACTGCTCTGTACCGCATCTGCACGATCCTCTTGGAGAAGGGGAGTAGATGCTGGAGTCGGTAAGACTTGTTTTTTTGCCCCTTGCTTGAGTGGAAGCTGGTTCAAAGTGTCAAGAAGCTGCTCTAATTCATGCGGAGTAAGGTCTCCAGAAAGAAATAGACTGCAATCTTTCCACAGGTGATTCTGGTAATAGGCTTGAAGAAGTGCCGGCGTAATTTCCGAGATATGGGCTTCCGTAATTTCTTGACCAAAGGGATGGCTTGGCCCAAATAATCCCTTTTTGAAAAGCTGACCTGCCCTAGTACTCGGCTTTTCTTGGTCCATTTTGAGGCTAAGTGCCCGTTGTGACTTTCTTTTCGCTAGATTCTCTTCTGGAAATGTTGCCTCCGTAAAAAGGGAGATGAGTGCGGGCAGCAGGTTAAAGAGATGTTTTTTGATGCACAGCAAACTCAATCCTTCCTGAGTATAGCTTAAGGTAGGGTATACTTCCGCTCCGTGGAAATCAAAGAATTCTGCCAGCTGCTGTGCGGTGAGTTTGCCCGTGCCTTCTTGAAGCATCTGCAACGTGAAAGAGGGAATCAGCATATGGCTATTGGGTAGAAGTGACCGGGAGCTATTGCCAATTACTTCTAACTTGACCGCATCAATTCCTGGCGTAGGGAAATAAAATACACTACTTCCTTTACTCAGTTGAAATTGCTGGGGAGCAGGTAATGCAAATTCAGTAGGAAGGGAAAATTGAGGCGCTTTAAAGCGATCTACGGACATCAATTCGTGACAATGGAGGCAATTGAATAGCGGAGCGAAAATCGGAGAGTTTCTGCGAGAGGATGGTTTTGAACCTGTGGAACTAAATAAGAGAAGTCTAAACCAAGGCGTTTCATGGTGAAGCCTGCACCCATCGTAAAATACCTACGACCACCTTTGCTGTCGTCCTCATAAAAATAGCCTGTTCGAAGTGCAAACTTATCCGCATACAAATACTCCATTCCAAATGATAGGGTGAACTCACTGAATTCTTCTTGGGAGCCTCCAGGAGCATCGTTAAAGGAACCAAACATTCCAGAAATTAGCGGTCTATCGGGATCTTTTCCTTCTGCAATAATCAGATTGCCACTTGTGTCTATGATTAAGGTTCCGTCTGCGTTAGTTTTATAGGTAGGTGGAGTAGGAACCATTAATTTGTTGGCATCTAGGGCGAAAGTCAAGGAGCTTGTTGGATTCACATTGATTTTGTAGGCAGTACCCGCTCGGAACGTTGTCGGGATGTAATCCAGATCTTCTGCACTGTTATAAGTGATTTTTGGACCGATGTTCGACAGGGTAAGTCCCCAGGACCAAACGCCTTCCTTCTCACCAACGAGGATCGGTTTTTGATGGTAAAGTCCAATATCAGTACCTACACTTATTCCAGGACGAGATTCTGTGCCTCCAGAAGCAGACATGTTGCCAGAGAGGTTGGAATGTATAAATCGTGCTGAAATACCTAAGCCTAGGTTTGCAGATAAGCGTCTTGAATAGGTGCCACCAAGTGCGATATCTCGAGGGTTGAATTCACCAATGGGATTGCCTCTTCCATCTGTTAGGGAGATGTCTCCCATATTGAAGTAGCGAAGGTCAAAACCAAAAGCAGAATTTTCATCTATTCTTTTGTAACCCGCTAAGTAGCTCAAAGACATATCGTTGACCAACTTGCCAAGCCATGGAGAATACGAAAGTGAAAATCCATAGTCATCTTTGATAAAGGCAAGCTTTCCTGCATTCCAATGGGCAGAATTTGCATCAGGTGAGGTTGCTACGCCTACATCACCCATAGCTGAATGGCGAGAGTCCGGAGCAAAATTTAAAAAAGGTACTGCTGTAGTGACCACTCTCCGGCTAGGATCTTGACCCGAGATGATCACACTGTTTTGCGCAAAGGAGGTAAGTCCTGCAAGTACAAAAACTAGCGTAAAAATAGAATGCTTTCTTGAAATGGCCTTATTGTTCATTGAATCACCAGTTTTCCGCTTACCGAATCCACTTCTTGCGAAGATTCCGACTGCAATGTTAAGTTGTAAATATAAGTTCCTTTCGCTGGATATTTCGTTTTGCTTTGAAAAAAAATCCATATCCAGTCTTCGATTTTTTCATCCGCATTTACAAAACGTCTTTTCTCCGAAAATAGTACTTGCCCTTGCGGAGAATAAACAGTCCATATTGCCTGCAGGGTTTCCTGAGGCCGATTATGTTGAAAGCGAATGGAAGCAGTTGTATGGCTTGGATTGGGGTAGATTTGATGTGAAATCACCTGCAATTGCGTGCTGTTTTGCACCTCAAGGGAGAAAGAATAAATCCCTCTATTTCCAAAATTATCCCAAGCGAGTACTTCTACCGTGTTTTTTCCTTCCTTCAATTCAGTAAGTAAAACTTGAGCTGTTCCTTTTTTAAAATCCCCCTCAACTGCCCGATATTCTTGATAAATCTCCTGTGGAGGGCCCTGGTTTATTCGTAGGTGCATTGTTTTATCGGGAAGGAGCGCTGAACTATTGAGGCCACTTGGATCCCGAAACGTAAGTTGGACCCTAACTTGAGTGCTGGAGATAGGGGGGATGTTTGCTATCCCTTTCCCATCTATTTCGGCAGTTATTTGGGGTCCATTTTGATCTAAATCTCCCTTCTTTTCGATTTTAAAGGGTAAAGGTATCAGTCCAGCAGCTTGAACCTTTTTCTCCTTATCCCAAACTTGAATCCGTAGCTGTATTTTTTCAGGGCTGCTTTCCAGTCCTTCCGGGAGGATGAAATTGCTTTCTATTTTCCCATTCCGAACTTCTCCCTCTCCTGAGAATAAGCGTTGACTCTCCTCTGAAAATTCAAAAGAAGAATTTTCATCTCCAAGTGTTTTGAATATAATGTCTTGATCCCAAATCTCTAGCCGGAAACTTCCTTGAATGCTAGATAAGAAAGCTTGTGTGAGTGGATCGATCACCGCTGCTGTAAGCTTCATCGGAGTCAAGTTGGACAGGGTGTCCACTGCAGTTTGATCGTTGAGCGCAACTAATTTTTCAATTCGAATGCTAGCTTCTGGAAGTGCCAATCGTAGGCTTGGATCTCCCATCAGCGAAAAATTCCGATTGTAGGAGCCATTCAAACTTTTATTTTTTGTTTGTCGATACAAAGATCCCAAATCCGTAGTACCCATCTTTCCTGCAGCTGCTAGGGCCTGAATAAAGGCTTCATTGATCGTGAAGTTGACAGAACTAAAGACGGGTCTTCCCGTTGCGAGGAGTCCTATGGCACCTTTGGAAGTGGCAAAGAGCAATTCCTCTGCTGCCGACCGAACAAATGGGCTATCGTGTCGTCCAAACTCGCAGGTAGCGGTAAACCAAAGTGGAAGTTGGGCTTGATTCGGCCAATTTTCTAGATCCTGAACCTTAAAAATTTCTTCGGCAGTGAGTGTGGTTTCATTTCCATGACCTACATAATTGAGCAAAAGGGTGCCCGAGTTAAGGCTTTCAAGGATAGCTTTTTTTGCAGTAGGCGATTCTTGCCTTCCCCCAGTTTTTGTTTGTTCAAACCGATCCAGGTAAAGTTTTTGGCTGCGGTAAAAGGGAAGATTTTTTTCGAGATAGGCAGCATGAACTTCAGAGTCGCGCATGTGTACTCCATTGTCTCCATCGTCTGCCAAGAAGGTGATGGTACTGCTCGGGAAGGCATCCCCTTGTTTTTCATAGTTGCTACTTTTTTCTAGCCAACTTTTAGCCTCCGCAAAGGTAATTGCTGGTACGCGGCCGACTCCAATTCGTAAGAGCGCATCTCCTGACTTGCTCTCTTCCCATTCTCCAGATCCCCAGTCCAAAATACCGAAGTAATCATCCGAACTGTAGGTAGTCAAGGGATCTAAGCTTGACCTGCTGGTGTAGATCGGCACTAAGTTGGGGC
>JAQCJI010000047.1 GCA_027593175.1 Bacteroidota bacterium
CAAGCAATTTTCGGTAAGTAAATGACATAAAGAGGGATTTAAATGCGTTTGACCAAGCGTAAAGTCAAAAACAGATTCAATCAAGAAGTTTGATTTTCACACTACGGTAGTAGATCACGCTTTCAGGGTCGTGGGCTTGAAGTGCGATCGTGCCACGACCAAACTTTTTTTGATCAGTGATAGTAGCGCGCTTGGTATCGGCAGATTCGTCGTATTCCATGACCACCTTTCCATTAAGCGCCACCGAGATTTGGTCTCCCCTTACCACCACATGATAGGTATACCAGTCGCCATCCTGAACATACACCTCGCGGACATCTTGCATAGCATATAAACTTCCTGACTTTCTCCAGTCCGAATGACTTTGGTTCACCTGAACCTCATAGCCCTTATTCGGCCAGTCAGTTTCTTGATAGGCAGTATGGATGAAGATTCCCGAATTAGCTTTGGGCATGGTCTTCACTTCCACTAGCAATTCGAAATTTTTAAAATCTGCATTTCCAACCTTGCCCGCATAGAACGCATGTGCTCTCGGTCCTGAAACTTTAAGCAGTTTGTCTTCAATTGAAAAAGAGTTTGGATTCTCTGAAATTTTCCAGCCCTCTAGATTTTCCCCGGAGAACAATTCAATCCAGGACTCATTTTGGGCAAAGCTAGAAATGTGGAAAACAAAGAGTAGGAGTAGTGTATAAGAAATTTTCATACGAATTGGGATAAGGTTAACTCATTCAAGATACTCATTAATTCAATGCACAAAAAAAGGCCCTAAAAAAAACTTTAGGGCCTTCTGTGTAAATCTTTACCTGATTAGAGGTTGATCCCCATAAAAGACATGAAAGCGATACCCATCAAGCCGGTTAGTAACATCGTAATTCCTAGGCCTTTCAATCCATTCGGCACTTGTGAATACTTCAATCGCTCGCGGATAGCTGCCAAAAGAACGATAGCTAACATAAAGCCAAGTCCAGAGCCAAATCCATATACTGCAGATTCAGATAAGGTGTAATCACGTTGCGCCATAAATAGTCCTCCTCCAAGTATCGCACAGTTAACCGCAATCAAAGGAAGGAAAATACCCAATTGCCCATAAAGCGCTGGAGAGAATTTTTCAACTACCATTTCTACCAACTGCACAATTCCTGCGATGATCGCAATGAACATGATAAAGCGAAGGAAAGACAAATCTATAGTTGCCATGCTAGCAGAAACCCAGGTCAAGGCTCCCTCTTTCAAGACAAACTCATTCAGAATCCAGTTAAACGGAACAGTAACTCCTAATACAAACACTACTGCAGCTCCAAGGCCAACAGCAGTACTTACTTTTTTGGAAACTGCAAGAAAAGAACACATTCCTAAAAAGTACGCGAAAATCATGTTATCAATGAAAATCGATCGAATACCTAAGCTAAATAATTCCATGGTTAGTCTTCAAATTAATATTCTACATAGCCTGTCTTGGTACGCTGTACCCAAACAATCAAGCCCAAAATAATAAATGCCCCCACCGGTGTCACCATCAATCCATTGGTGGCCAACTTGAAATCTGGACCAAATAAACTGGAAACATAGTCGAACACAGGGATGCCAAAAACTGCTCCAGAACCCCAAAGCTCCCGGAAGAAGGCCACAGTAAGGATGATCCAGGAATAACCTAGAGCAGAACCCAAACCGTCTAGCATAGAATCGTATGGCTTGTTGCCCATTGCAAAAGCTTCCAATCTACCCATCACAATACAGTTGGTAATGATCAATCCAATGAATACGGACAATTCTTTGTACATATCGTAGGCGAAGGCTTTTAACACCTCACTAACCAAGGTTACCAAGGTAGCTACTACCGCCAATTGAACGATGATTCGCACTCGAGCTGGAATCGTATTTCGCATTAACGAAATCACAAAATTGGATAGCGCCATCACAAAAATTACTGATATCGCCATGACCAAGGTAGGCTTCATCTGGGTGGTTACAGCCAGCGCAGAGCAGATTCCCAAAACCTGAACGGTGACGGGATTGTCGTCAACTAAGGGATCCGTGACAAGTTTTTTTCTGCGTTTAGAGAATATAGGCTCAGTAGGCTTAACTACCACTTCCTTTTCTAATGTTTCCGTACTCATAAGAATATTAGTTGAATGAGTTAATGTAAAAGTAAAGCTACAGCTGTCTTTGGAGTTGACTTCGCCTTGATATAACCTTCGTAATGCCCCATGTAGGCTTTTAGCATGTTGTTCACCCCATTTCCTGTGATGGTTGCTCCAGACATGCCGTCTACCTTGTGCGCGTCATCTCCGTACTCTTTGCCCTCTCCTTTTTGCATCATCACTGTAACCAAAGAACCGGACTCATCGAAAATTTTCTTTCCTACATATCTGGCTTGTACTTTTGCTTCCGTAATTCGTGCACCAAGGCCTGGAGTTTCTGCAGCATGAGCTAAGGTGATTCCTCCGATGGTATTCATGTCTCTTTCAAGGGCAAGATATCCCCATATGGCATCCCACAGACCTGCTCCATACATCGGGAAAATGTAAGATTCTACTTGATCAGGCTTGCCTTCAGCATGGAAGATAAATACTGGATAAGCACGCTCTTCAGCTGGCTTTTTATAATCCTTCGCGATTTCAACCTTCTCTGCTGTTACTCCTTCCTTCGTAATTTCTGTCCCTGTGACATCCAACACTATAGCTGAGATTCTTGAAGCATAAAACTCATTTACTTGTTCTGGGCTCATCAAAGCAATCTCTTCTGCTGAAATTACTGCTCCCAAAATTTGCTTTTTCTTATCCAAAGCGATGGCATTTTGCTGCCTGGGACCAAGAAATTGTGCTGATCCTGAGAGTAAAAATCCCAGAATAATAGTCAACACTGCAGAATAAACGATGATATAAATATTAGATTGTTGCACGTTGTAACCTCCTTGTTTTATTTGCCTTAACTACATAATGATCGATCAATGGAGCGACCACATTCATAAAAAGAACTGCAAGCATAATGCCTTCAGGGTAAGCTGGGTTTGTCACACGAATAATTACAGTTAACACCCCAATCAAAATACCATAAATCCACTTCCCTAACTCCGTATGTGCAGCAGATACCGGATCAGTAGCCATAAAGACTACTCCAAATGCCAAACCTCCCATCACCAAATGATACTGTGCTGGCATGGCCATGTATTGATTCACAGCCAATACATTCATCACTAAACCCATGGCATAAGCACCTCCAAATCCTCCTAGGATAATTTTCCAGCTCGCTACGCCTGTAGCTATCAAGATCGCTGCACCAACCAAGGCCATTAAGGTGGATGTTTCTGCAATGGAACCAGGAATCCAACCCATAAACATGCTCATAAAACTAAAGTCAGCTCCCAAGTCTGCATTATGCGTACCCAAGGCCTCCACTACTGGTGTGGCATCGAGACTTGAATTGTAGGCTACTGCTAAGGCTGTCGCTCCCGAAAACCCGTCAACAGCTGTTTTGTCTCCTAAGTACGTCCATACTTGGTCACCCGATATTTGCGCTGGGTAGGCAAAGTAAAGAAACGCCCGTGCAGTCATGGCCACATTGAGAATATTCATCCCCGTACCTCCAAAAACTTCCTTACCGATGACTACTGCAAAGATGGTAGCCAAGGCCACCTGCCAAAGCGGAATAAATGGAGGCATCACCAAGGCAATCAACATACCCGTCACCAGGTATCCCTCCGAAATGGGGTGGTTACGAATGACACAAAAGGTAAATTCTGTCAACAAACCAACCGCATAGGACACAATCAAAATAGGAAGTACGGAAAGTGCACCAAAAATTGCCTTATCTAGGAAGGTTCCTTCAGCGCCTGTCGCGATAAAATGCTGATGACCGATATTTAGAATGCCAAATAACAACGCTGGAATCATGGCAATCACTACGGTGATCATGACCCTCTTTAAATCTGTGGCATCTTTAATTTGCGCACCTTTGGACTTGGTAATCAAGTCAGGGGCAAAAGCAATCGTTCTATGCCCCTCATATAGGGTATGGAATTTTTCCCACTTGCCGCCCTTCTCAAAGTTTGGCTTCATCCCATCGAAGAGATTTTGTAATAGCTTCATAGCTTAATTATACATTAACAATTCAATCCCATGACGAACAAGCTCTTGCAATTCGTTTTTTGACGGATCTACAAATTCGCAAAGCGCCACATCTTCCTCAATCACTTCATACAACCCTAATTCCTCCATTTCATCAAAGTCCTCTGTAACGATTGCCTTAAATAGGTAGGTAGGTAGAATATCCATTGGCAACACCTTCTCAAACACCCCTGATACTACGAATGGGCGCTCTTCCCCGTGCGTGTTAGTATCCACCTTAAACTCTCCGCTATTGAGAAAAGAAAACATACCAATCGCTTTGTGAAAGCTTAGCTTGGATGTACTTGGCTTCAACCAACCCAAAAACTCCTCGTATTTCCCTTCTGGAATGACGGTCACTTGATTATGATAGAAACCTAAATATCCTTGATTCTCTATTTTTTCACCTGTCAATACATTTCCAGAGATAATTCTTAGATTTTCTGCTTGACTGCTTCCTCCTACAAAAGTGCTCACATTTGATCCAGTATAGGTCTTTACATATCCTTTTTGAGTCAATTCCGAACCCGTCAAGGCAATAACCTTAGAAGCATCATAAATGCCTTCCAAAACAAACTTTCCAAGTTGGACTACCCCATAAGGAGCAATCGTCCAAGCAATATCTCCTTTGTTAATCGGATCTAAATGGTGGATTTGAATCCCTACATTTCCCGCTGGATGTGGGCCAGAAAATTGGTTGATTTGTACATTTTTCACACCCGAAAAAATTGTGGGGACCGCCTTGGATCCATCCACATTGAGGTGAACTTTGCCAGCAGTCAATTTGGAAAGGGCATCGATCCCTGCCTGAAAATAGCGCTCCTCCCCTTGTAACAAATAAGGAACCTCAGGAGCCAATGGATGGGTGTCAAATCCAGAGACAAAAATAGCCTTAGGACTATCCGCTGGATTGGCAACAATACCAAAAGGACGTTGGATTAAATTTGGCCAAACACCAGAAGCAGCAAGTTTCCCCACTAAAGTGGCTCGGTCTTGTTCGAGATCCAATGCTCCCAATTTCTCATAGCTAACGGTAGTATCAGCAAGAATCTTTATTTCCAAAAGCTTTCGCTTATCGCCTCTTTTGATCTCCACTACCTCCCCAGAAACTGGAGATGCATAGATTACCTGATCCATGGCTTTGTCCAACAGAATTGGAGTACCTGCTTTTACGGTATCTCCCTCATTTACGAGCACTTTGGGACGCTGAATCCCCGGAAAATCCGTGGGTTTAATGGCAAAGGTAGTCGCTGCCGCTACTTGGATGAACTCTAGGGGAGCCGTACCAACGAGCTTTAGGTCAAATCCTTTTTTTAGCTTCACTATTTTTGACATATCTGTATGGAACTATTCGCCTTGAAAAACGCCACAAAGTTAAGAAAAAAGGTTTTTAGATGGTGCTTAAGTCGCATTAATTGTTGGAACTTCATTATCAAGAAATTTCTCAGGGCAGATTAACTTAGTCTTGAAGCAAGCGCTTCTCAATGCCATTCATATAGGATTCAACCTGCTCCATCAACCACATCGGCGTGGATGTTGCACCGCAAATCCCTACACGCTTAACATTTTGAAACCAAGCGAGTTCAATTTCTTCTTCACTCTCAATGAAATAGCTCCTCGGGTTTTCAGAAAGACAAACCTGATACAAGGCCTTACCGTTGGAACTTTTCTTTCCTGAAACAAAAAGAATTACATCATTTTCTTGAGCAAAGCGCTGGAGCTGAGGCTCACGATTGGATACTTGCCTACAGATCGAATCATTGGAATTGAAATCAATCTCGGTCAACTCCCCTTTAGTTGCTTTGATTTTTTCTTCAATTTTTTTGGACAAGGTGTAAAAGTCTTTGGTGCTCTTGGTCGTCTGGCTAAATAAGGTGATTGGTAGATTGTAATCTATCTTTTCCAAATCAGCATCGTCCATTACTACAATCGCTTTTTCTAAGGTCTGCCCAGTAAGTCCAATGACTTCAGCATGACCCTTTTTTCCAAAAATCACAATCTGACCATTTTCACCCTCCATCTTATCAAAGGCATTTTTTACTCGATGCTGAAGTTTGAGCACTACAGGGCAGGAAGCATCAATCAATTCAATGTTATTTTCTATCGCCAACTTGTAAGTTTCAGGTGGTTCGCCATGCGCACGAATCAATACCTTGCAGTTGCTCAACTCCTGAAGCTGCTTGCGATCAATCACCACCAATCCCTTTTTGCTCAGTCGCTTGACTTCCATGTCGTTGTGAACAATGTCGCCTAAACAAAACAGAGGTTCCTTGTTTTCCATCTCATCCTCTGCCATTTTAATGGCAAACTCTACCCCGAAACAATACCCTGAATTCTTATCTATGGTCACTTGCATAGGCTATTTAATTAATCTTTACTTTCTTTGCCAAATCAATGATTTGTTCCACTTGTTCGAAAAAAGTTAAGGAACTGGTATCAATTTCTATTGCATCAGAAACTTTTTGTAATGGACTTTCGCTCCTGTTGGAATCTACCTGATCTCTACTTTCTAAGTTTAATTTGATTTCTTCTAAGGGTACATGTTCCCCCTTCGCTAGCAATTCAATTTGCCGACGCTTTGCTCTTGTATCAACGTCAGCAGTCATGAAAAGTTTCAGCTCCGCCTCTGGAAAAACCACAGAACCAATATCTCTTCCATCCATGACCACCCCCTTATTTTGTCCCAGCTTTTGCTGTTGAGCTACAAGCTCGGCACGAATTAATTTCACCGTAGCTACCTCACTTACTCGCTCGGAAATGCGCATCGTTCGAATCTCATCCTCCACATTGACCCCATTCAGAAAGGTTTCCTGTTGGTGTGTCGTTGAATTGTGCTGAAAAGAAATTTGAAGACTTTCCAAGCCCTTTACTACATCTTCTGAACGAAGTGGAGAGAGCTTTTCATTTAAAAAATGTAAGGCAGTAGCACGGTACATGGCGCCAGAGTCGATATAGGTGAAGCCAAGTTTTTCGGCCACCTCCTTCGCAGTAGAACTTTTCCCGCAACCTGAATACCCATCTATAGCGATGACAATCTTGCTCATCAAAAAACCTATCTTATTTTACTGCCTGAAATTTGTGCAAATATAGTAGTTTTAGAAGTACCTATCTTCAAAAAATCAAAGATCCTTGCTAGAAATAAGGCAAAAATCTTTCGCCCATTGAATCCCTTTTCCATGATCTTAGAAGCAAACTTGATTGACCTCCACCAACGACAAATTTACCCAGTTGCGTTAAAGGTGGAGGAACAAAAAATTAAGAAAATAACTAAAATTAATCCTAGTCCAGGCTTGCCCTACCTACTCCCTGGGTTTATTGATGCCCATGTCCATGTGGAATCTTCTATGCTAGTCCCTTCGGAATTTGCCCGACTAGCGGTAGTTCACGGCACAGTTGCCACTATCTCCGATCCCCATGAAATCGCCAATGTCTGTGGCATGCAGGGGGTAGAATACATGATTGAAAATGGAAAACAGGTCCCCTTTCACTTCTTCTTTGGAGCCCCTTCCTGTGTGCCCGCAACACCCTTTGAAACTGCCGGTGGAGAAATCAATGTAGCCGATATTGAAACCCTGATGAGCCGTCCGGAGATTCGCTACCTCGCGGAGATGATGAACTGGCTAGGAACTGTGAACCGAGATCCTGTGGTCATGGAGAAAATTCGGATATCCAAGCATTATGGAAAGCCTATTGATGGGCATGCTCCCGGATTAATGGGTGAATTGGCAGAAAAATATTATGCTGCAGGCCCTAATACAGACCACGAATGCTTTACCTACAAGGAAGCACTGGGGAAAATAAAACTTGGCATGAAAATCTCCATTCGCGAGGGTTCCGCCGCCAAAAATTTTGACGCCCTGATTGACCTAATCGATGACTATCCCGAGATGCTAATGTTTTGTTCAGACGACAAGCACCCCGACAACCTTGCATTAAGCCATATCAACGAGCTGGTGACTCGAGCTATATCCAAAGGGAAAAATAGATTTGATGTGCTGCGTGCAGCCTGTATCAATCCCATCTTGCACTACTCCCTTCCTGTAGGGCAACTCCGCGAAGGAGATGGAGCTGATTTTATTGTAGTTCAAGACTTGGAAAAATTTGAGGTGCTTGCAACCTATATCCAAGGTCAAAAAGTTGCTGAAAATGGGAAAACACTAATTGATCGGGTAAAAAATGGGGTTATCAACCACTTTAACACCTCCCCTAAAAAACCAAAGGACTTCCAAATTTCAGCTCAGGGCAACCAAGTTCGCGTAATTGAAGCGCTTGATGGGCAGTTAATTACTCCTGAGCTCCAAGGTGAAATCTTAATTCAAGACGGCTTTGCCATTTCCAATACAGAAAAAGACATTCTCAAAATAACGGTTGTAAATCGCTACCAAGAAGCAGTTCCGGCAGTCGCTTTTATTAAAAAATTTGGATTGAAGATGGGGGCTATTGCTTCCTCGGTAGGCCATGACTCTCATAATGTCCTCGCCGTAGGGGTAGACGATGACTCCATTTGCAGGGCAGTCAATCTGCTCATCGAGGCAAAAGGGGGAATCTCAGCGGTCTGGGGCGAGCAAGAGGAAGTCCTCCCCCTTCCTGTAGGAGGCATAATGTCTCCAGAGGATGGATACGAGGTGGCGGTTGCCTACACCCGCATCGACCACTTGGCTAAAGCCATGGGCTCCGCGCTCAACTCTCCATTCATGACGCTGAGCTTTATGGCACTGCTCGTGATCCCAGACCTTAAACTCAGCGACAAAGGGCTTTTTGATGGGAAAAAATTTGATTTTACAGATTTATTTATCTGAAAAAATAATTTGCCTTTTATTCTTTATCTCTAAAAAATATTAATTAAAAAATCTTTGAGCTGAAAGGTTTTTGAACAGTGACCAAACCGTGGCAACCAAAATTTTACTGATGGCAAGCCTAGTTTTGGTCTCCTTAGCACCGATCCTCTATTTGATCTTCAAGTCTCCAGCAAAGGCAGCTAGGAATTCTTAAAAAGAAATTAGGGAATAAAAAAGGCAGTTCCAAGACTGCCTTTTTATAGTTAAAATTCCGAAGTAAAGTGGAATTCAATTTCTCTATAATTGTCCTGCACCATTTGTAGCCATGACTTTGACTCAGCCATAAAGACCAGTTTGTCGTCTTTATCTCGGGCGATGTAGCGATTTTTGGAACGTACAAACTCATCCAATTGCTTCTTGTCCAAACAGCTGATCCAACAAGCTTTGTACAAGTTCATCGGATGGAACTCTGCCGTGGCATTGTATTCATTCTTCAATCGAAACTGAATCACTTCAAACTGCAGTTGACCCACTGTGCCCACTACTTTTCTAGCGCCCATCTCGAAAGTAAACAACTGGGCCACCCCTTCTTCCATCAATTGCTTCAGCCCTTTTTCCAGCTGCTTGGTTTTCATTGCATCCTTATTGACCACCTCCCGAAAAATCTCAGGTGAGAAGCTTGGAATCCCAGTGAAAACTAGGTTTTCCCCCTCGGTCAGGGTGTCTCCAATTTTTAAGTTGCCCGTATCGTAAAGACCCACAATATCCCCTGGAAAAGCCTCATCAATGATTTCTTTGTCCTGGGCCATAAATTGGGTGACATTGGAAAAACGAAGTGGCTTAGGCCCACGAACATGGTTGTAGGGCTTGTTCCGTTCAAATTTCCCTGAACAGATTCGCAAGAAGGCAATTCGATTCCGGTGGTTGGGATCCATATTCGCATGAATTTTAAAGATAAAGCCTGAAAACTTGGATTCCTCAGGAGTTACTTTCCGAAGATCAGTTTCTCTACTTTGAGGGATAGGTGCAATCTGGATAAACGTATCCAACATTTCATTCACCCCGAAATTATTCACGGCAGAACCAAAAAATACAGGAGCGATTTTTCCTTCCAGGTAATCGTTTACCTCAAAGTCAGGGTATACTCCTTCGATCAAATCCACATCTCCGCGAAGCTGATTTGCATTGCCTGAACCAATCAATGCATCCAACTGGGGATCATCTAAATTTTCAAATACCTGCCGATCGTCACTCAACTTCCGCTGCGAGGGCGTAAATAGGTTGAGTTTCTTCTCGTATAAATTATAGACCCCTTTAAACCCTTTTCCCATACCGATGGGCCAGGAAAGTGGGCGGACTTTAATGCCAAGCTTGGCCTCCACCTCGTCCAAAAGATCGTAGGGATCACGACCTTCACGGTCCAACTTATTGACAAAGCAAATCACTGGGGTATTTCGCATCCGGCAAACCTCCATGAGCTTTTCAGTTTGGATTTCCACCCCCTTTACACAGTCAATAACCATGATAACCGAGTCCACAGCAGTCAACGTTCGGTAGGTATCTTCTGCAAAATCCTGGTGACCTGGAGTATCTAAGAGATTAATTTTGATGTTCTTATATTCAAAACCCATCACCGAAGTTGCTACGGAGATTCCTCGTTGCTTTTCAATTTCCATCCAGTCAGACTTGGTAGCCGTATCAATCTTATTTGATTTTACTGCTCCAGCCGTCTGTATCGCCCCTCCAAAAAGGAGCAATTTTTCGGTCAAAGTAGTCTTCCCCGCATCCGGGTGAGCAATGATAGCAAAGGTCCTACGTTTATTGATTTCGGTTGTTAAACTCATGACTGCTAAAATTCAGGCAACAAAGGTAGCTTAAAAATGAATGAACCCCATTTTTTTAAGTTGCACTTTGGTAGCTTCCTCATTTTCTTAAGGCAATCCGCAGATGCTATTGGGCCACTTAACTGTCTCTTCCTAAATTTCCTCAAACACCATCCTACAGTCCCTTGCTCACAAAGGTAGTCCCTTCTACCAAAGGTCCAGGTAGCAGAATACGAAATGTGGTGCCTTTTCCTAGTTCAGACTGCTTTACAAAAATCTTCCCCCCATGGTAGCCCTCCACAATACGCTTGGATAAGGTAAGGCCTAGTCCCCACCCTCTTTTTCTGGAAGAAAATCCGGGGGTAAACACTTTTTTGAACTTCATTTTCTCAATCCCCATCCCAGTATCACTGATATCGATACCTACAAATTTATCATTGTCTTGGAAGATCGAGATTCGAATCAGCCCCTTTCCCTTCATTGCATCGACTGCATTTTTGCAGACATTTTCAATCACCCAATCAAACAACGGCTTATTCAACAGTGCAACTAAATCCTTCGAATCGGATTGGATTTCCCATTCTACTTTGGTGGAAATCCGAGGTTGCAGGTAAGAGACCCCCTCTTTAATTATTTCAGAGACATTTTCTGGCTGGATCACAGGACTACTACCAATGCTGCTAAACCGCTCCGTAACTACCCGAAGCTTAGTAACATCTTTGTCCATTTCCTCAATAATTTGCTGGTTTTCATCCCATACCGGAGAATTTTTTAGGTAATCCATCCAAGCCATTAGCGAGGCAATCGGCGTACCCAGCTGGTGCGCAGTTTCCTTCGTCAAACCTGCCCAAACCCGATTTTGCTCTGAAAGTTTACTTTGATTAAATACAACATACACCAGCAGTCCAAAAAGTAAAATCACCGCCAATTGGATGTAAGGATAATACTTTAGATTGGTGAGCAACTCAGAATTCCGGTAATAAATCTGAATATCAGCCTCTTGCAAGATAATTGGAGGATAATCCTCTTGCATCTCCAACAGCTCCTCCTTTAAAACCTGCATCGAATCAATCCGATTCATACTATTCTTGAACGCTATATTTCGGTAGTCAATTGGGTTCCCCTGCTCATCAGCCATGATTATGGGAAATGAGTAGTTTTGCTGAATAATTTCTTGATTGATAAAGGTCAGATTTTCAGAAGTAGTCGCAGCATAATCTAAGGCCGCTGACAAGACGCGAATTTGCCTATCTTCACGCTCTCGCAATTCCTCCACTAGTCGGTGGGTATACCCTATCGATCCTAGACCCAGCAGAAGGGAAATCAAAAAAATCAGCCATTTTACTAACTTTTTGTTTTGATAGAAGTCAATCGAGGCTAAATCCTGAAAACGGTTTTTCATTCGCAACACTGGTGTGATATACTAGTAACTTAAGATTGAAAATAAAAGTATCTCTAGCTCAGGAAAAATAAGACTTTCTTGGAAAACCAACTACTTAGTTTCAGAATAAATCAAACAGAAACCCGAGCAAAGACCATTAGTTGCTACTCTTGACCCATTTCCAAATCGTCTTGTAGGAAGGCTTCGTTCCATGCATTAAAATGCCGATTCGATAAATTTTTGCTGCCAGCCATGTTGTCCCCAAAAATCCGAGCACCAGCAAACCCAAAGATAAGGCCAATTCCCAAAATGGAACACCATAGCTGATCCGACCCATCATTGCAATTGGTGAGGTGAGCGGAATTATGGAAAGCCAAAAAGAAGTACTACTACTTGGATCTTGGAGTACAAAAACAAATAAACCCATGTACCCGATCAATAGTGGAATTGTAATGGGGAACATAAATTGCTGGGCATCTGAAGGTGCATCTACTGCTGCACCTACTGCTGCAAACAAGGCTCCGTACAACAAATACCCTCCCAGAAAATAAAATACAAATGCCACCACCAAAGACACAAAGTCTATCCCTCCTATAACCTGAAGTATGGCCCCCAATTCCCCCGAATCAGGTGTTGCCGCCATAATTTCTGGATTTGCCATCTCCATAGCTTGCTGCTGGGGCATTTGCATGCCCAATACACCCATCACTAGGGTAGAAAGTGTGCTGACAAGAAGTACCCAAATTAAAAACTGGGTTAAGCCAACCGCACCTATACCCACTATCTTTCCCATCATCAGTTGAAATGGCCGTAATGAAGAAACCAAAATCTCCACGATCCGCGTGGATTTTTCCTCAATAACACCCTGCATAATTTGGTTGCCATAGATAAAAATGAAGACGTAAATCAAGATACCAGTTAAAAAGCCGAGCGCATAATTCACGTTTGCATCTGTGATTTTTTCTTCCCCAGACTCCCCAAGTGTGAGCGACTGAACCTTCACTTCTGTTCTAATCTGTTTCAATACCTTCGGATCTATTCCTTTAGAATAGAGGCGTTGATCCTCAATTTTCCGTTTAAGTGCTACTTCCAGATAACCAATCAATGAGGTACTTGGATTTTCCAATCCATAAAATTGAATTCCTTTCGGCGCAGAAAGCTCCATCTTGGGAAGGTACAGGGCTCCATAGCGCTCCCCCTTATTTACCAAAGCTTTTGCCTCTTCCAAATTCTTTACCGAAGAGCTAAAAGCATATTGTTCTGAGCTTTCCATAAAAAAAAGCCCCGTCTCATCCACTAATTCAATCACTCGTAGTGATTGATTTCCTTTTTCCTCTACCGCTGCTAACCATACAAAGACCGCCATGATCGCTGGAAAAATCAACGGAGTGAGTAAGGTGGCAACTAGAAAGGATTTTTTCTTTACCCTCGCCAAATACTCTCTTTGGATCACTAGATAAACCTTATGCATGGGCACTGGCATTTACCTGCTGGATAAAAATTTCTTCCATACTGGGAAACCGCTCCTTAAAAGCAATTACCTCCCCATAAGTCATCAATTCGTGAAGCAGTTGATTTGGAGATTGACCATTTAGAGGTAGCAAAAGATCCACTCTCCCCTCCTCAGATACTTCTATTTTCCAAATAGCTGGTAGCTCTTGGCTGAGTTTATTAAGACTAGCTTGGATTTCCAAGGGCCTAAACCTTGATTTTATTTCTCGGATGCTCCCATCCAAAATTTTCTTTGATTTATGGATCATGGCTACTTGATCACACAGTAGCTCCACTGACTCCATCCGATGGGTACTAAGTAAAATTGTGGTTCCTGCCTTTTTTAAGTCCAGAATTTCATTTTTCAGAAGCGCAGCATTCACTGGGTCAAAGCCGGAAAACGGTTCATCCAAAATCAATACCCGAGGGGAATGAATCACCGTCGCAATAAATTGAATTTTCTGAGCCATGCCTTTGGATAGGTCTTCAATTTTCTTGTTTTTCCAGGAAGAGATTTCAAATTTTTCTAGCCAATAGGTCACCCGCTGTTTTGCTTCCAACGCAGTCAGTCCTTTAATCCTAGAAAAATAAATAAGCTGATCCCAAACCGCCATCTTCTTGTATAAACCACGTTCCTCCGGGAGGTATCCAATTTTTCGAATGGCCTCGCTCGTCAAGTGTTGCCCATCTAGGATCACTTCCCCACTATCCTGCTCAATGATCTGATTGATGATGCGGATGAGGGTAGTTTTTCCTGCTCCATTGGGTCCAAGTAACCCAAAAATCCCCCCTTCCGGAACCACTAAGTCTAAGTCAGTTAGTGCCCTGTGGCTCCCATAGGCTTTGTTGAGTTGGCGGATTTCTAACATACTCACTCTATGGTGATTGCGCCTACACCCACCTCCAAAATAAACTCCAAAAGCCTAGGATCTGAGGCAGCAAAGCCTTTGGTTATAAAAGTATCTTCCCCAATGGCTCTTAGATAATCCGGCAAGGAGGTTCGGCAGAGCGGGGTTGTCTTCATTCGAATCTTTATGGGACTAGATTCAGGGGGAAGCTTCAAGTAAATTATCCCACCACCTACTGCAGCAATCACCTGCCCTTTGAAGGACTGAGACTGCCCATAATTCAAATTTATCTGCCCATAATTAACTTCGATAATCACCTTCTTTGCTTGAGTCAGCTGGGCTTGATGAAGGTCAACTGCTCCCATGTTGAGAATGACCATTAAGGTGTCCATTCCTACCAGATTTGGGGTATCCACGCTGTAATGGATAAAAATATCCGCACTTGCACTTTTAATTTTTAGTGTCGACACTGCCAGCTGGGCAAGATCAAAGTCTGCAGTTCCCAAGCCGAGATTAAAATCCAAGGCGTAGGCATAATTACTCGTAAGACCTACATCCCAACTGTGATCAAAGCCAGTGGAAGTGGAGAATAATTTGGAAGTGATGCTTTTACCAAGGTTGTCTGATTCAATATTCTTATGAACCAAGCTGGCTACCAACTGATTTTTCGAAGTCGAGGACCAAAAATCAGGAAGAATGTTTGCCTGCAAAAGGTGTCCATGAATTCTAAGAGGATCCAATCCAGCACTCCGCTTTACTTGAGTTTCACTTTTGTAGGAGCTGAAATTTAAACTCACCTTCTCAATTCCAACCTTTTCGGGTACCCGGTATTCTTTTACAAATTGTGCACATACCCAACCACCTGTGATGGTTAAAAGAAAAAGAAAAAGGCACAATTTTTTAAGCATATCAATAGGGTACGACGGTGGCAAAAAAAAGGTTCTTTAAAAATATAAAAAAAGCCAGAGCTTGACTCTGGCATTTTTTATATTTTTAAAAAAACTCTTTCATCCGATCAAAGAAGGACTTCTCTTGCTTCTCTGGATCAGGCTTGAAATTTTCGGAATGCTTTAAGTCTTCCAAAACGGTTTTTTCCTCTTTTGAAAGTTTGGTAGGAGTCCAAATATTAACTATAATCAGTTGGTCTCCTCTGCCATAGCCATTAATATCTTTAATCCCCTTACCCTTTAGGCGGAGCATCTTTCCACTTTGTGTTCCGGAATCAATTTTGATTTTTACTTTCCCATCTAAAGTAGGAACTTCTACCGAATCGCCCAATGCTGCTTCAATGAAAGAAATATGTAAGTCATAGATGACATTATTGCCTTCCCTTTGGAAAATACCATCCTCGGCCTCTTCAATGATGATCAATAAATCTCCTGGAATACCACCGGGCATTTCATTCCCTTTGCTGGACATGCTCAGTTGCATGCCTTCACCCACACCCCCTGGGATGGTGATGGAGATTACCTCGTCCTTCAGTAGAAGACCTCGCACATCTGCATCTTCAGGTTTTTTGTCTACTACCTGTCCCGATCCTCCACATACCCCACAGGTGCTAGCAGAGACCATTTGGCCTAACATGGTATTCACCACCTTCTTCACTTGACCACTTCCTTGACACGCAGAACAGGATTTGAAGGTCACCCCAGGGGCAATCAACTGTCTTTTTACTTTAATTTTCTTTTCTACACCATTCGCAATTTCACTAAGGGTAAGCTTCAATTTTACCCGTAGGTTCGTTCCTTTTTTGGTCCTTCTACCACCACCGCCTCCGCCAAAGAAGGAACCAAATCCTCCGCCACCGAAGATGTCGCCAAACTGAGAGAATATATCCTCCATATTCATGCCGCCACCGCCAAAGCCTCCATTACCTCCCAGACCTTGATGGCCAAATTGGTCATAGCGCTGCTTCTTTTCCGAATTACTCAACACTTCATACGCTTCGGCTGCTTCCTTAAACTTATCTTCAGCCTCAGGATTATCTGGGTTTTTGTCAGGATGGTACTGAATCGCAAGTTTGCGATAGGCTTTCTTGATGTCATCCGCACTAGCGGACTTAGAAACACCAAGAACCTCGTAATAGTCTTTTTTTGCCATGATTATATTATGCTCCGGTCACTACTTTAGCGCATCGAACAACCTTTTCTCCCAAGAAGTAGCCTTTTTCAACCACATCCACGACTGCCCCCTTAAATTCTGGGCTTGGGGATGGAATTTGAGTAATCGCCTCCTGGGTGTCTGGATTAAACGGTTGTCCAATCAATTCCTCCATAGATTTTAAGCCATTGGACTCAAGAATTTTTACCAGTTTTTGGAAAATTAGCTGGTTCCCTTCCTGAATTTTTTGTGTATCTGCTTCCTTTTCAGCTGCTTTGAAAGCACGCTCAAAATCATCTACTACAGGAATAAGATCTTTCAATACCTCTTCTGAGGCAGTTTTAATTAGTTCAATTCGTTCTTTAGCAGTTCTTTTTCTAAAATTTTCGAAATCAGAATATAGCCGGAGGTACTTCTCCTTCAGTTCGGCTACTTCAGCAGTTAGTTTTTCTTCCTGACTCGGGTCATTTTCTTCAACAGACTCACCTACTTCAGGGCTAGTCTCCTCCAATTGATTTTCGTCAAACTTCAATTTTGATTCTTGCTGTTCTTGATTTTTATTTTCCATCGGTATATTGATCTTAGTTGGCTTCATTTGAATTAACAAGGATTTTGCCAGACCATCAATGCTGACAAAGTGACGGATTTAAAAGTAAATTGCCTGCCAAATTAAATCCTTGAGTTTTTCCAAATTAAATTGGCTAATGGAAGAAATAAATACATAAGGAAGATCTTTCGGGATTTCTCTTTCCATTTCTCTCATTAGGCCCTCATCCAACATATCTACCTTAGAAATTGCAAGCAAGCGCTTTTTATCTAAAAGTTCGGGATTGTATTTCCGTAGCTCTCCCAACAGAATACGATACTGTTCTCCGATTTCCTTCACATCGGCGGGAATTAAAAACAATAGGATGGAATTACGCTCGATATGTCTCAAAAACCTGATTCCCAATCCCTTCCCTTCGGCTGCTCCTTCAATAATTCCAGGAATATCCGCCATCACAAAAGATTTATCATCTCGATAGCTTACAACTCCCAAATTTGGTACGAGGGTCGTAAATGGATAGTCACCAATTTCTGGTCTTGCCGCGGAGATGGAGGAGAGTAAGGTTGATTTTCCCGCATTAGGGAAGCCTACCAGACCAACATCTGCAAGTAATTTCAACTCGAGAATAATCCATTCTTCAATACCTTCTTCCCCTGGTTGTGCATAATGCGGGGCCTGATTAGTGGATGTTTTGAAATGATCGTTTCCTAATCCGCCTCGCCCTCCTTTGGTAAGAATGATTTCTTGTCCATGGGTGGTTATTTCAAAACGCTTCTCGCCGGTTTCGGCATCTTTGGCTACAGTACCAAGTGGAACTTCCAAGATCATATCTTTTCCATCCGCGCCAGTTCTTCTACCCCCATCGCCACCTTTTCCAGGATCTGCAATAACGTGCTTTTTATATTTTAGGTGGAGGAGCGTCCATAGTTGTGAACTTCCTCTCAAAATTATGTGGCCTCCACGTCCGCCATCTCCCCCATCCGGACCTCCTTTAGGTACATGTTTTTCCCTACGGAAATGCATGGAGCCAGCACCCCCTGCTCCAGATCTGGAACAGAATTTTACATAATCGATGAAATTAGAGTCAGCCATTAATGGAAAAAGAAAAAAGGCTAAGCCCTAGAGCCTAGCCAAGTCTTGGAAATATAAATTTAATAAAAGCCAGGGATCAGTACCCATCAATTAATTCAGTAATCTGGTTAAAGATTTCTTCAATCTTACCTACACCATTTATTTGATGGAATTTTCCCTGCTTTTCGTAGTAGGCTGCTACAGGTAAGGTTTCATCTAGGTAAACCTGAATTCGGGTATTTATTTTTGCTTCTTCTTGATCGTCCACTCGCCCTGAGGTTTTACCTCTTGCCAGAATTCGTTCCTTAAGGATCACTTTAGGAACATCCAAAGCAATCATTCCTGAAATATGCATCCCGTTTTTTTGAAGCATCGCATCCAGAGCTTCTGCCTGGGCAGTTGTCCTTGGAAACCCATCAAAAATAAATCCTTGGCTATCCTTGGTACTGCCAATCTTATGTTCAACCATTTGAATGGACACCTCATCTGGTACCAAATGGCCTCGATCCATATATTCCTTTGCCAATGCCCCAAGTGCTGTTCCCTCTCCTAGGTGTTTTCGAAACAAATCACCTGTTGAAAGGTGTGTTAAGCCATAGGCGTCAATAATTTTTTCACTCTGCGTGCCTTTTCCAGATCCTGGAGGTCCAAACAAAACAAGATTAAGCATATAAAAACTAGTTTTAAGGGATACTTAGCTGATAAATATCTGGATAGTTACGACCCTCGCCATCGTAGTCTAGACCAAATCCAACCACAAATTTATTGGGAATTTCAAAACCGACATAATCTAAAGGATAATTAAATAAAAAAGCCTCTTTTTTGAAGAGTAGCGTTGCAATAGCGATGCGCTTGGGCCGAAAAACCGCTAACTGGGTCATCAGTTGGGCCATGCTGTTGCCCGTATCGACGATATCCTCTACAATAAGAATATTTTTCTTAGCAATTGAAGGCGGGATTCCAAGCACTTCTATCACCTTACCCGTTGATTCCATCCCAGAATAGGATGAAATTTTTATAAACTCGCAGGTAACCGGTAGCGAAATGGCCCTTACTAAATCTGCCATCACCACAAAGGAACCATTGAGAACTCCTAATAGCACCAGATCTTCTCCTTCAAAATCAGCACCTATTTGAACCCCCAACTCTTTAATTCGCTTTTTAATTTGCGCTTCCGTTAGGTAGGTTTCAAAAGTTTTATCTTTAATCTGAATTTTCTTCATGATCAAGTTTACAGTTCTTTCAACAGGTATCGATACACTTGCACCATAGACTCTAAGTCTTTCAGGGAAACTTTTTCATTCGGACTATGCACCAGATCTTCGGCTGCACCAATAAAACACCAATCCAAGGCATAGGGAGAAAACTGAATTTCTCGGCCATCACTACCCCCATACCCTTCTACTTCCAATTGAAATGGAATTCCACTTTGCTGAACCAGCTGAATGACACGATCTATAAATTTTTTTCGTGGAATGAACTTATCTCGGATGGAAATCACGACTCCTTCATGATGATGAACTCCGTCCGTAATCCAGGTGATATCGGAAATTAGCGCTTGCTTGACAGGTGCAGTACTTTGAATAAACTGAAGTAGAAATGGCATACTTCCTCCTCCATGCTCCTCGTAAGTTGTAAAGACCACCCAACCATCTTCTAACGTTTCACAGAGCTGCAATGCTGTGTATACACCAAGCCGATTATCCAGGTATGCCGCTTGAATAAATTCCGAATCGATACGAATATCCTGAGCAAATGAAAGCCGTGTTCCTCGATCTATTTTGCGAGGGAAATCATGAAAAAGTTCAGCTCCCTCGACCACCAAATTGCAGGAAATCTCCCCATAACTATCCTTTGCAAACAGCCGAGTACCGTGAATAAGATCCGGACCTCCCACAGGAATCAGCTGGTTGGCATAGCGCACCATAAAACCTACAGTATCTACATGAGCGAAAACAGCAGTTCGTGGAGTTCCAAATCGTAAAAGAATACAATCATGAAATCCCTCCCCGTGAAAAATTTCTGGGGTAGCTTTCCATTTATTTTTAGCCCGTTTTACACTTTGTAAAATCCAAGAAGCTACTTTGGCTTCATCTCCAGAAACGGAGGGCACAAAAAGCAACTCTTTTAAAAAATCATTTATTGGCATAGTTTATGATTGTAAATATGCTGAAATAAGTCTTAACTTAATCGTAAACAAATTTATTAATGCCTTGTTA
>JAQCJI010000048.1 GCA_027593175.1 Bacteroidota bacterium
GAGGTAGTTGCCAATTGATGCAACATTCGCTCTCCTTCAATAATCCCCATTTCATTTGCTTGGAGAAAGGCAACTTCCGGCATGATGTGTGCCGTCTGAAATACCAAAGAGATGCTGAGTCCGGTGATAAAATGCAAAACCAAAAATGCTAATAAAATTTGACCTATGCCAAATGGTGAAAATAAAATGGGCAGGCCGAGGATAAAAGTATAATAAACTAATTTCCAAGCAATGATTTTGAGCACCGTGTTGCGGTAAACGTTCTTTCCTTTAAAAAAGCCCATCTTATAATACCGGTCAAAACGGATAAAATCTTTGGATGTTACCCATGAAACCGTGGATAGACCGTACAAGATCCAAATATACCAATGCTGAAAAGCATGCAGCTTGTTTTTTGGGGCATGAGGGGAGAATCGAAGGAAAAAAGGAGCATTGATATCATCGTCACCTTCTGGAACATTAGTGTACGAATGGTGTAATACATTGTGTTGTATTTTCCAAACCGATGCATTTGCTCCAACTAAATTGAGCGTGTAGCCAAGCAATTTATTGATTTTCGGATTTTGAGAATAGGTCCCATGGATCGCATCATGCATAATTCCCATACCAATACCCGCCATTCCAAAACCACTAAACACAAAACAAGCAAATAGCTGCCAAGTTTGATCCAAAACCCCTGTACAAAGTATTAGGATAGGAATAAAATATAAACTTAACATCAACACGGTCTTAAACTTCATTTCATTATTAGCAAACTTAGTTTGCTGGCTAGAAATGAAATGAGCGTTGACTCTGTTTTTTAGAGTAATGGAGAATTCAGACAAGGCTGAATCAGAAAATCGAATGGTCTTAATGTGGTAATTAATTAGGTTGATAGAAGTAAATCTGATTTCTCTAAAGTATATTAACTGCAGGTTTTAACTCAAAAATAAATATCTTTTTTTGAATTAAAAAAGTAGAAGAAAAAGAAGTAAAACCTGTATTGGAGAACTCTTGATTTGCTACTTGTGGCAGGTGAATCGCAGATGCTAAACTTGGTGACAAGTATCGAAAACATTTTTTCGATATACAAATATGAGGTAAGAAAACAAGAATTCCTAATTTTCCCCTACATATGGTAAGATCCCTAGGACGAAGTTCGTATTCCATTTTCAATTCAAAATTTCATTTAAAAGACAAATTCTAATACAAGAATTCACTTATTAAACGTATCTTTTCCTTAGCGTATAATTAGCTAAGTTTTGCAAAAAAAGACAGGAGTAGAACAAGTAAAAAAAATCTAAAAGCTCACTTAGTGCTGGATTTAGCAGCTTTTATAGGTTTGAATGGCCCAAACTTGTGCTGCTCATCGGTAAAAAAATCGGAGAAAGGCCCAAATGGATGATCCATGGGCTTCTTTGAAATATCTGGCCAGTCCTGTGTGAGGTCTTTTTTGGGCCTTTCCATGTTATTGACATAAGCAGCCAGATCCCAGGATTCCTCATCGCGCAGTTTGGGCTGCTCAAACGTCGCTCCCAAGGGCATATTGGCTTTGACATAGCCAGCAAATCTAGAGATGCGGTACAAACCCGCTCCATGATTGTAGCTATTCTCACCCCAAAGTGGTGGATACAGGTACCCAGTTCCATCGGGTTTGGCCATCCCCTCACCATCAGCTTGGTGACAGCTTACACATTGATTTTCATAGACAATTCTACCCTTTGCAGGATCTGCCGCTCGGTCTAAAAGTGGGAGTTCATAAATCCCAGAGCCTATTGGAACTTCTCCCTTTGGTACTTCCTTGCCAACCCAGATGATATAGGCAACCATCGCCTTCATTTCTTTAGATTCCCTACTCAAAGCTTTGCCGTTGAGACTTCGTTCAAAACAATCGTTGATTCGCTTCTGTATATCTTCCTCTTTGCCCGATCGCGCTCTTACCTTGGGATAGGTAGATGCCACTGCACCATAATTATTTCCCAAAGGGGCAGTTCCTGCCTGCAAATGACAATTTTGGCAGTTCATCCCATTTGAAATAGCTTTCACCTTGCCCTTTGGACCTAGGTATTCAGCAGTATTCGCAATCAATTCCTTTCCATAGTTCAACTCTTCCGTATTGGGTACCTTATCCATTTCAGACCAATCAGGAGCTTTCCAAACGGAAGCAGGGTCAACCAAAGCCTTTACCACAGGGATTTCAACAGCCTCTATAGGCTTGGCATCAGCAAAGCTTGGCAGCTGCACGCCAGAAAATGATAAAAAAAGTACAAATCCTACCCCCGCAAATAAGGCAGCAGAAAGTCCTAACAGGGCTACTAAAAGGGTGATTAGCTTAATAAATGGCTGCATCATCGGAATTAGATTCTTTGGGTAAGATACAAAGTTGTGTTATCCTATCCTTAATTTACTGTGACTCCGGTCACTCAAAATTGGTTTTTTTTTGAAAAACGACAATCCAAGTGAAATTTATAAAATCTTACTACAAACTATTAATCTGAGCTTCAAAAACCAGTTTACCCTGTACCCGACCTTGTAAAAAAGGGGAAGAAATTGCTCCTAAAAGTGTTAAACTGACCTCATCCCCAGCCTTACATTCTGCCAAATAGTTAATTGCAATTTGCGAGGGAAATAATCCATGAACTGCTACCCTATTCTCTACCCAACGGATGTAGCTCGTATTGTTGACATGATTATAAAGATCCAAATCTGAGTGTTGCACTAGAATTAGGCTGGTATCCACGATTGGGCCTGAGGCCTCCAACCTCCTTGGTTGCCAACTTGGAGAATCTAGCGTGTTAAAAATGGCACTAGGCAACACGGATTCGGGCTTAAGAATTCGCTTTTTTTCCAAATGAACCAGCAACCAGGAAGACATGGCTCGAGCAAGTACTTCTTCGCGCTCATTCAACACCAAAAACTCTCGAAAAGCAAAAACGCCTGCTTGACCTCTCCCAGCTGTAAAAATTCGAAGGCGACCCCCCCAACGAGGAAATTGGCTCACCTTAATTTCGATTCTTGAAAGCGCCCACATTAACTGTTGCTCCAATAAGGATCTTCCAAAACCTTCAGAATCAGCATGCTGCCAAGCAATCTCTTGGAAAAAATCTCCCATGGAACATAAGCGCAAAGCACCATGGGGGTGGACCTGAAAGGCACCTACTTCGAATACCTTTTCAAACTGAAAATTCTCAGGCAAACTCACGTACCAACTGTGTTTTCTTGAACATGAAATACTTGTTTACTAAAACTAGTGAGCAGTAAAATCCCTATTCCATTAAGTGCAATTAGTGCAAACGAGACTTGTAGATTAAAGGCCTCGGCAATAAATCCAATTAAAGGTGGCCCCGCCAAAAAGCCAAAAAACGAGAGCGTTGAAACCAATGCTAGAGCGACACTAGGTGAATACAACTTTGACCTGCCTGCAATTCCGTAAGAAACTGGCACAATGGAAGCCACGCCAAAGCCCACCAATAAAAAGCCGAGAGCTGCTATAGACAGGCTAGGAAATAATACTGCGAGAAGTAATCCTAGAAAAATCAACAGTCCACTGACCTGAAGTACAGGAATCTTCCCATAGCGATTGCTCGCCTTATCGGTTACAAATCTTCCAGAGGCCATAGCTCCCATAAAAAAAACATACCCTAAAGAAACGAATTCAGGCTTAGCCTCCACAATTTTTTTAAAATAAACCCCACTCCAGTCAAACATGCATCCTTCTGCCATCATACCCAAAAAGGAAATTATTCCTAACCGCAGGAGTAGCTGATCTGGCTTTTTAAGGACTAATCCTCCTACCGCATCTTCTTCCCGCTTGTCATTAGTCACATATTTTTTAGAAAACAAAATAATTACTACTGATAAAAGCGTAACCACTACATAATGAGCCGCAGGAGAAAATTGAAAGAAAATCATTCCAGCACCTAGCCCTGCAGCAGTAAATCCTGCCATACTCCATACGCCATGAAAGGAAGCTAAAATACTTTTGCCCAGCTGATCTTCGAAACCTAGCGCCTGCGTATTTAAGGAAATATTCATGATGTTGCCCAAAAGCCCAAAACAAACTAGGATAGGAGCAATAAGCCAAGGGCTAGAAGCTAGTCCAATCAAAGGCAGGGTCAAGGCATAGGCAAAACCGCAAATCAAAATAACAATTCGACTTCCATAATGATGCACAGACCAGCCTGCAATGGGTAGCCCTAGCATGGATCCAATAGGTAAACAGAGCAAAAGCGTACCTAATTCACCTTCTGAAAGCTGAAATTTGGCTTGGATATCTGGAATACGAGCTGCCCAACTAGCAAAACAAATTCCCATAAAGAAAAATAGTGCTCCTAGAGCAACCCTACGTTGGGAAAGGTAATTCATAACTCGTGTTGGCTACAAAACAGGCTAAAGGTAAGTAGAAAGCGAGGGAAAGCCCTAAGGATTCCATTAACGCAACAAACTATTCTATGACTCTAGAAGTTTATGGATAAATTGAAGCCCCATGGAATTTGTCATTGTAGGTTGCATCGTCTTAACCATTATTATTTTTATCCGAATCATCGTCAAAAAAGTATTCGATTAAAAGTGCAACCCTCTCTAAAAGGTGGAATTTTTTTTACCTTATTAAGCTTCTAACTGCTTTAGTTTGGAAATTGATTCTCAAACTTTCCATAAATCCAAGTACCTGCCAGAGCAGAAATTAGGGTCACTAAGATAACCGTAAATCCACTACCGATTTGTGCAAATATAGGACCCGGACAAGCTCCAGTGATCGCCCACCCTAGTCCAAAAATAAAACCACCAATAATTTGACCTTTTTTAAACACTTTGGTCGGAATATTAATCGTTTCTCCATGAATGGATTTGATATTTAACCGCTTGATCAACTGGATTGAAATAATACCAGTTACAATAGCGGATCCAATTACCCCATACATGTGGAAGGATTGAAGACGAAACATTTCTTGAATTCGAAACCAGGAAATAATTTCTGCTTTCACAAAAACGATTCCGAAGACAATTCCAATAAGCATATATTTCAACAGGGATAGGCCCTTGTCTTTGGTTTGGCTTGAATTAGGAGCTGCACAGTGTGTATCCACCACTTGTTCTGTATTTTTTAAACTCTTGGACATGATTTTCAGAAAGATTAAAATTCAACTGATTTCATAAGTGGCTCGAGCAAGATATGCGTCATGAAAAAGCCACCAAGCATAAAGAAAATGGTAGCTATAAGAGATGGCCACTGAAGGGAACTAATTCCCATAATCGCATGACCTGAAGTGCATCCTTCTGCATAGCGGGTTCCAAATCCTACTAAAAAGCCTCCAATCAAAAAAAATACTACGCCTTTGCCAGAAAATAATGTATTCCAACTAAAAATCTCCGCTGGCATTAAATCTGAAAAATTAGTTATTCCTAAAGCTCTCAAATCGGATTGGGTTGATTCTGATATGACAATCGTATCTGGATTTGCAAGGAAATTCATGGCTATAAAACCACCAATAGCTGTTCCTAATACAAATAGGAGATTCCAAATTTCTTTTTTCCAGTTGTAGGTAAATAAGGGTATTCCAGCAGGAACACATGCAGCACAAATGTGACGTAAGGAGGAGGAGATCCCAAAGGACTTGTTACCAAGAATGAGGAGTGCAGGTACGGTAAGCCCAATCAAAGGCCCTGCTACATACCAGGGCCAAGGCTGAGAAATCCATTCAATAAATTGAGTCATAGGGTATTTTTATAGGTTTGATTGATGCAATATTTAAATTCTTTTTTTAAAGAAATTAGGTTTTAACTTTTAATTTTTCAAATCAACAACTGTCTTAACCTAACTCTAAGTTGAAGCTAGTTTTTTTTTTAAAATTAAGGCAAGGAGCTTGGGCAAAGAAATCAACCAATACCAGAGAATTCCCTTCGCTTAGCTCTTGAACTATTTTGGACTTTGGAAGCATTTTGGTTTGGTTTTCAAATTACCTTACAAATCTACAGTCAGCCCATCCTTACTTACAGTAATCATTTTCACAAGACTAGTCAGGCTTAATTTAGAAAGGTTAAAAAATTTAAAAATTCCCGAGTTGGTCTAAAATTTTATAGTTTCGTAGCTCTAATTGACCGAATTAATGCTCACTTACAAGCAAATCAACAACCTTAGCGGTTGGCTTATTTTTGCCATCTCTACGCTAGTATACATCCTTACCGTCGAGCAAACGGCTAGTTTTTGGGATCCAGGGGAATTTATTGCTGTTTCCTACAAGCTGCAAGTTCCCCATCCTCCAGGCGCTCCTTTCATGTTGTTGGTATACCGCATGTTTGGATTCTTAGCGATGGGAGACCCCTTGCAGGTGGCCTATTGGATGAATATTGGTAGCGCACTCTTCGCTGGCTTCACCATCCTTTTTCTATTTTGGTCCATAACCTTGATGGGTAAGCGCCTCTTTTCGGTAGTCGAAGGGGAAGAAACCAAAGGACAAACCATCTCCTTGATGGGAGCTGGTATGGTGGGAGCTTTGGTGTACACCTTTTCAGATAGCTTTTGGTTTTCTGCAGTAGAGGCTGAAGTATATGCCATGTCTTCTTTCTTTACCGCCATCGTAATTTGGGCATTTTTGAAATGGGATGTGATTAAGAACCCAAGTGAAGAAAATAGATGGATGGTGTTTATTGCCTATTTAGTAGGGCTTTCCATTGGTGTTCACTTGCTGAACTTGGTGACACTACCTGCACTAGCCTTAATTTATTACTTTAAGAAGTATCCAAACCCAAGTTTAAAAGGGGCGATTTTTGCGATGTTCTTGGGTGGAATTGCCCTAATCCTCATCAATAACTTGATCATTCCTGGCCTTCCTAGTCTAGCAGGGTCTATGGAAATTTGGATGGTCAATTCCATGGGATTACCCTTTGGATCTGGAATCGTATTTTTTGCCTTTCTTTTTATCAGTGCCCTGGTGATCGCATTCCGTATTTCCATCCAACGCGAAATGGCTGTCTTCAACACCATTTTACTTTCACTCACCTTTATTCTAATTGGCTATGGGAGTTATGCTTTGATCGTGGTACGGTCGAATCAAGACCCCATCATCAATGAAAATGCACCAAAGGACATTATCAGTTACGTCTCATACTTGAAGCGGGAACAATACGGGTACAGACCCCTCCTACATGGACAATACTTTACCGCCACTTTAACTGACCAAGAAGAAGGAGATCCCATCTACATGAAGGGTAAGAATTCGTACGAGATTGTAGACTACGATTTAAAGAATACTTACGATCCCGAAAAAACCACAATTCTCCCACGAATTTACTCCACACAGGAGAGTCACAAGCGGATCTACCGTGCCAAATTGGGATTGAAAGAAGGGCAGGAACCTACTTTCGGGGACAACCTTTTTTTCATGTTTAGCCACCAGCTGGGACACATGTATTGGCGTTATTTCCTTTGGAACTACTCGGGTAGAGAAAGTGACTTTTCAGATGCGAATTGGCTAGGGATTGCAGATGCCTTTTCGGATAAGTATCCGGAATACATCACGGATAACAAGGGGCACAACAACTACCTTATGCTTCCTTTGATTTTGGGATTGGTAGGCTTTTTCTTCCAAGCAAAGAAAGATCAGAAGTACTTTTATGTCAATCTCATGCTCTTCTTGATGATGGGTGTGGTATTGGTACTCTACCTCAACTCCCCTCCGATTGAGCCTAGAGAGCGCGATTACATTTATGTTGGTAGCTTCTATGCCTTCGCCATTTGGATTGGATTGGGTGCCCTTGCCCTTGCTCATGGCCTTAACAAAGCCATTAAAAATTTAAGCACTGCTGGAATAATAGCTACCTTACTTACCCTACCTGTCGCTGGATTGATGGCATCTGAAAATTGGGACGATCACAACCGCAAAGGCAGGTATTTCTCCGTGGATGCGGCTCGAAATTTCTTAGCTTCTTGCGCCCCAAATGCAATCCTGTTTACAGGAGGAGATAACGATACTTTCCCACTGTGGTATGTGCAGGAAGTTGAGAATTTTCGCACGGATGTTCGCGTGATTGTCTTAAGTTATTTTGATACAGATTGGTATGTAGACCAGATGACTCGACCGGCCAATGAATCAAAGGCACTACCTTTCTCACTAGTTCCTGAACGCTATCAAAAAGGCACAAATGATGTTGTATATGTCTTGGAAAAAGAAGGCTTAGATGCCGTTTCAGCGCACGAATACCTGAAGCTAATCAACAGCGGGTCAGAATTGCTTCAAATGAAAACCTCGGGAAAGACCGTAATCAATATGATTCCTTCACGAAATTTGATTTTGGATGTAGACAGCAGCTTTCTAGCCAATGATGAAATTGTCCCTCCTCAATTTAAAGACCTATTTGTTCCACAGATGAACTTGCAAGTCAGTGGAAATTATGTCACCAAGGGAACCTTAATGTTGCTGGATTTGATTGTGAGCAATAATTGGGAACGGCCGATTTATTTCAATAATACTTCATTATCAACGCTAGGCTTGAATATTGATGAACATGTGGTCATGGAAGGCTTGACCTACCGACTACTCCCTATTCGAAAGCCAGAATCCCTCCGGGAAGAATTGGTGAATACCAATTTGGCCATGAAAAATTTCATGGAAAACTTTTCCTTTAGAGGCATGAATGACCCCAACACTTATTTGGATGAGGAATACCGCAGATTTACCTCCAACCATCGAAGTGCACTCAATTCAATTGCCCTTGCGCTTATTGATGAGGACAAGCTAGCAGATGCAGCCAAACTTTTGAATTTTGGCTTGGAAACAATTCCTGACAAAGCGGTACCATACGATCTGAGCAGTGGCCAATCCGTTCCTTTGTTCTTTGAAGTTGGTGAATTTGAAAAAGCATTGGAAATCCTAGACAAAATCTCGCAGCGCTCCTTAGATATGATTACTTTCTACACCAAGAATGACCTTGGATACGATAGAGAATTATTGGTATCCATCGAGATGGTCAAGTATTTTATTCCTTTACTGGAAGAACGCGGTTACACAGAAAAGTCGCTAGACCTGAAAAAAAGGTTGGAAAGCCTGGTTGGAAAAGAAAGTGAGGAGCCGAGTACTTTACGAAGAAAGTAATCGGATTTTCAAATTGAAAAAAGCGAGTTAAATCAATCTAACTCGCTTTTTTTGTTTTTACTCCAAAGGTTTTTCTATTTTTTCCAAAGGATATAAAATAAGTCTAGGCCATCCTTTGGATCCTCCACCACTAGATAGTCCTCATGGGAAATAGCCACCACTGAATTTCCTTGCGCACGATGAAGAAGATCCCTATTAAACCGGTTTAACAGTTCATAAGGCCATCTGAGAACCGAATTCGGTAACTTGTATTGCAAATTTAAGATATCGAAACGCATGATTTTTTGTACAGACTTGCGATTTGCTTCGTGATATCCCCAAACCTTCTCATTTCCTCCAATTCCCTTTGCTTCAATACGGTCAAAAATAGGCTGTGCTAAATCAATCAATTGCTGGGGAACATATTCCCGCTCATGCCAAGGATTCCGGGAAAGTGTATGGGTGTTATTCGGAGTAGAAATAATGGCCTTACCTCCTGACTTAAGCATTCTGTAAATCTCCTCTAGGAAAAGACGGTCCTCATGAATGTGTTCGATCACCTGAAAACTTACAATGGTGTCATACGTATCATCAGTAATTCCTTCAAATGGAGGGATAACAGCCTGCTGAAAGGCTACACTAGGATATTGATTTTGTAAGGTCTGAATGACCTCACCTATTTTATCCAAGCCCAGGTACTGGGTTGCGTTCGGTAATAATTCCTCTACACCTCTTCCTTCTCCGCAGCCAATTTCCAGAAGATTTCCAGAAATCCAGGGTTTGGCAGCAATATAGGCTTTGAGCAATCGTTGATGAATGGGATTGTCGCTGATTAACTTATCTGAAGCAATTTCCGTTGTATAGGTAGCCATTAGAAATTTTAGTATTTTGGCAAAAGTAAGGCTAATTTTTAAAACCCGAGAACTAAACCAAATGAATCAAAAGTACTTCAAACTTCTGCCTTTATTCTATTTTTTAGTCACACTCTCCTACTCCACAGTTGCACAAAAAACCCTGAGCACCACAGACCAGTCACTCCGTTATTCGAATTATGCTCGATTGGGATTAAAAATCATCCCCATTAAGCTTTCCGATACGACCTACAAAATTCAGTTTATAGCAGAAAAAATAGAAGAAAATGCCATTTTGGACACCTATCAACTCAGTTACACTCTACTTACTTCTTACGAGGAAGAGCTCCAATCCGAAAAAAAAATAAAGCTCAGCGCTGAGCAACTACTTGCTTCTACCGAGCGGCATTGGCTTTTTGAAACAACAGTAGAAATTCCCCAGTCCCAAGGAACAGCTATTACACTTTTTGAGGCGGTGGATAGTCGGCAGCAAGATACCTATACTGTCCATTTGGATCTAAAGAGCCCCTTTGTGTTTGATCAACCTGATTTTGGGTATTTTTTCGCCAATGCAGTTCCATTCGATCAAAACTACCTTACTCAAGGCCAGTCCTTACTTTTTAAAACAAGCAAGGGGCCTTCTTTATTTTCTTTTTTTTATCCCAGCCGTTTTGCTGTACCCTTCCCTCCTATGGAAACTCGAATCGCTGATGTACCCAAGGAAGTCATCGTAGAAAATCGAGGTGATTTTTTAGAGAATATCCCTAAAACACTGACTGATGAAGGATATTATTTTTTTCAGTCAGATAGTACGGCTCAAACAGGCTTGCTTCTTCGAACAGTTCATGACGCTTTTCCAAAGGTTAAAGATTGGAACGAGATGGTGGATATGGTTACTTACATTTCTACCAAAAAAGAACATGAAAGCTTACTGCTAGCCCAAGACAAAAAGAAGGCATTGGATGCATTTTGGATTAATTTGACTAGAAATGAAGAGGTGGCAAAGGACTTGATTCGAAATTACTTCAAGATGGTAGAGTTGGCTAATATCCTTTTTACAGACTTTAAGGAAGGTTGGAAAACAGACCGGGGCATGGTGTACATTGTGATGGGACCTCCTCAGGAAGTTAATTTTTTTGAGGATAGAGAAGTTTGGTCCTATGCTGGGATAGACGACACTTCCAAAATTAGGTATAACTTTACGCGGGTTAAAACAATTCTTAGCCCACATTTCTATACCCTGAACCGATCTAAAGCATACCAGCCGATTTGGTTCAAAAACATTTCACAATGGAGAAGCGGAAGGATGGCTTTCTAATCGATAAAGGAGCCTTCGACAAAGATTTTATTTTTGGGACCCGTGCAGTGATGGAGTCCGTCCATGCCGGTAAAGAGATTGATAAAGTACTGATTCAAAAAGAACTAAACAACGACCTCATTAAGGAATTACTTCAGCTTTGCAAGTTGGAACATATTCCGGTTGTACGCGTACCTGATGCCAAGCTGAACAGAATTACGCGTAAAAATCACCAAGGTGTAATCGCGCAGATGTCCACCATTGCCTATGCTTCTTTGGATAATGTAATTGATCAGTGCTATGCGGTGGGCAAAGCACCCCTAATTTTGGTACTAGATCATTTGACGGATGTTCGGAATTTTGGCGCGATTGCCCGTACTGCAGAATGTGCCGGGGTGGACGCCATTGTAATTCCTGAAAAAGGAAGTGCTCAAATCAATTCGGATGCAGTAAAAACCTCAGCAGGAGCCTTGAATTTCATCCCTGTAGCGCGCGTTAAAAACTTATTTTATACCTGTAGGGACATGCAAAAAATGGGATTATCACTCATTGCGATTACGGAAAAAACAGAGAAACTTATTTACGAAGGAGATTTTTCTTCGCCAGTAGCCCTCATCATGGGATCGGAAGAGGACGGAATCTCGCAAGAGATTATGGGGATGGTAGATGACAAGGTCAAAATCCCCTTAGCAGGAAATATTGAAAGTTTGAATGTATCCGTATCTGCTGGAGTGGCGATTTACGAAGCCATTCGCCAGCGAAAAAAATAAAAAAAAGATTTCAAATGAAATCCTCTCCTTTTTTCTTTGCTTGAGCTACAAAATCTCGAAATTTATTTTCGGCATCCAACTTACAAATCAACAGTACATTTTCGGATTCACTGATCAGATAGTGATCCAATCCTTGAACAACGACTAGCTTATCACTGTCTGTTTTAATAAAGCAATTTTCAGTTTCAAACAGCAGCGCATTGGCTTCCACAACATTGTTGAGTTCGTCCTTTTCTCTAACTTCATGAAGACTTTGCCAGGAACCGATATCCGACCAGCCAAAATCCCCCAAGACTACAAATACTTGATCCGATTTTTCCATGACGCCAAAGTCAATGGAAACATTTTTTAGGGTAGAATAAGTTGCTGCAATAAAATCCTGCTCAGCAATAGTTTCAAATTGTGATTTCCCTTCTTCAAACACATCCGCTAGGTCTGGCATGTGGTGCCTAAAAGCGTCAATCAAGCTTTCAACCTTCCAAACAAACATGCCAGAGTTCCAGACAAAATCGCCGCTCTCCAAGAAGGTGGTAGCAAGTTTAGCATTGGGCTTTTCAGTAAAGGTTTTTACTTTCAACACATGCGTATCGTCCTCATTTTGAATATATTGAATGTAGCCATAACCTGTTTCTGGTCGATTGGGTTTGATCCCAATCGTAAGTAGCCGATTGGAAATTTGAGCTGCTGAAATTGCGGTAACTAAGGTTTGAAGGAACCTGCCTTCTTGCAGAATCAGGTGATCCGCGGGAGTCACAACCATGACTCCGTTGGGATCCAAGTTTGCAATTTTATATGCCGCATAAGCAAGGCAAGCAGCCGTATTTTTGCGAAGAGGCTCTGCGAGTATTTGGTGATCAAGAAGCTCTGGAAGTTGGTCTTTTACCAGGCTCGCATGTGCCTGGTTGGTGACTACAAAAAATTGTGCTGCAGGGGCGATTTCCCTAAAGCGGTCAAAAGTCATTTGCAGCAATGTTCTTCCTGTTCCCAAGACATCTAAAAATTGTTTGGGTTTACTGCTTTTGCTGTAGGGCCAAAATCGGGATCCAACCCCTCCGGCCATAATTACGATGTAAGGGTGGTCCTTCATGGAAGCTTAAACAATACCTTCTTTCATTAAGTCATGAATATGCACAAATCCAGCGATTCTATCTCTATCCAGAACAACCAATTGTGTAATGTTGTACGTTTTCATTAAGGCGAATGCTGCCGTTGCATAATCCTCAACCCCAATTGATTTTGGATTTACCGTCATGATATCTTTGGCTAAAAGCCCCTGAATGGACAAAGTTTTTTGTAGCATTCTGCGTAAATCTCCATCTGTAATTATTCCTTTTAAGTCTCCTGACTCATCCAGCACAGCTGTAGCTCCCAATCTTTTGCTTGAGATTTCCACAATAACCTCCGCTACGCTTGCCTTTTCCTTCACTGTTGGTAGTTGGTTGTTGGAGAGTAGATTCCCTACTTTCAGGTAAAGCTGCTTCCCTAATGATCCTCCCGGATGGTAGCGCGCAAAATCTAAGGAAGTGAAACCACGGGCTTCTAAAAGGCAAATAGCCAGGGCATCACCAAGGGCTAAGTGCGCAGTCGTGCTAGTCGTGGGAGTCAAGTTATGGGGACAAGCCTCTTCAGCGATACTCGCATTGAGCACATAGTGCGCTTGTTCGGCTAGGTAGGATTGTGTATTGGATACCAAGGCCACTACCTTCACTCCAAATTGCTTTACCAAAGGCAAAAGCACTTTGATCTCTGCTGTATTACCAGATTTGGAGATAAACAGGACCGTATCATCTTGCTGAACCATACCGAGATCGCCATGAATCGCATCGGCAGCATGCATAAAGAGTGATGGAGTACCGGTAGAGTTGAACGTAGCCACCAGCTTATTAGCTATCCAAGCACTCTTTCCTATACCTGTGATTACCAAACGACCTTTAGACTGAAGGAGGTGATTCACACAGTTTTCAAAATCCTCATTTAACAGGGTTGAAAGCTTGGCAATAGCTTCGGATTCATTTAAAAGAACCCGAACGGCGGTGTTTCGGATATTTTTTGTTAAATTCAATTTTACCTGAGTTAATCAGTAATTTTTACAAAGGTATAAAAGTAATCGTTCAATCTGTTGCCCAGATAGACATCACCCTCAAAGCCCTTTCTTCTAGTGGAAGAAAAAGTAAAATTAGACCTTAAGAAAATCTTTGGATTTAATCAGTTCCGTGGAAACCAAGAACTTATAATTAACAACTTACTCAACAAGCGGAATACCTTCGTGATCATGCCCACTGGAGCAGGGAAATCCCTGTGCTACCAGTTGCCTGCAATAGTCAGCGAAGGAACCGCCATCGTGATCTCCCCTCTAATCGCCTTGATGAAAAATCAAGTAGATCAGCTCAATGCGATCGGAGTAAATGCACATTTTTTAAATTCTACGTTAACCAAATCTGAGGCCAACAAAGTAAAGAATGAGGTTTTGAAAAAGAAAACCAAGTTACTTTATGTGGCACCTGAATCCTTAACCAAGGAGGAGAATATTGCGTTTTTGAAGGAAGCTCATTTGAGCTTTGTGGCCATCGATGAGGCGCATTGCATCTCGGAATGGGGACATGATTTTCGTCCCGAATACCGCAGAATCAAATCCATTGTAGCCCAAATTGCTCCCCACCTACCAATCATTGCGCTGACTGCTACAGCAACTCCAAAAGTTCAGCAAGACATTCAGCGCAACTTACAGATGGAGGAAGCGGATTTATTTAAATCCTCCTTTAACCGAACCAACTTGTTTTATGAGGTACGGCCCAAGGTGAAAAATGATTCTAAGAAGTCACTCATAAGATTCATAAAGCAGCACAAAGGAAAGTCTGGCATCATCTATTGCTTGAGTAGAAAAAAAGTAGAAGAGATTGCTGAATTACTAAAAGTCAATCAAATCAATGCAGCTCCTTACCATGCAGGACTGGATTCAGCCATTCGAATTAAAACCCAAGATGATTTTCTAAATGAAGAGCTGGATGTCATTGTTGCAACCATTGCCTTCGGGATGGGAATCGACAAACCAGATGTTCGATATGTCATTCATTACGATGTACCCAAATCACTTGAAGGCTATTACCAAGAAACTGGCAGAGCCGGCAGAGATGGGCTAGAAGGAATTTGCCTAATGTTTTACCGATATGAAGACATTATCAAGTTGGACAAATTCAACAAGGATAAAGCAGTCACTGAACGAGAAAATGCCAAAGTCCTCCTGCAAGAAATGTCTGCCTACTCCGAGACAGGTGTCTGTAGACGGAAGTTTATCCTGAACTATTTTGGTGAGATTCTTGAAAAGGATTGTGGCTTTTGTGACAACTGCAAACGGGAGCGCGAAACTTTTGAGGGAGTACATGCACTTGGTATCGTGCTAGAAGCGGTGAAGCAAACCCAAGAGCGATTTGGAATCGAGCATTTGGTTAAAGTGATTTTAGGAGAAAAAGATGACTATATCATTAGTTATCAGCACGATATTCTACCTGTTTTTGGAAAAGGAAAGGAGGAAAATGAAAGGCATTGGACTTCAGTTATTCGTCAAGCGATGATCGCCGTCCTTTTGGAAAAAGATATTGAAAATTATGGACTCTTAAAGTTAACCCCAAAGGGAATGGGATTTTTGGAAGATCCCTATCTAGTGGAACTATATAAAGATCAGGATTTTGAGAAGCTAGGACAAGATGAGGTCGAAGAAGAGCAGCTACAATCGGCTCAAGCCTACGATGAAAAATTATTTGAACTTTTAAAGGTTGAGCGAAAGCGCGTAGCAAGATCAAAAGGGCTACCCCCCTACGTGATTTTCCAAGACCCTTCCCTTGAAGAGATGGCTACAGTTTATCCAACTACAAAGGAAGAGCTATCCCAGATTACTGGGGTGGGTATGGGTAAAGTAGAAAAATTTGGAGATTCTTTTCTACAGGTTATCCAAAATTATGTGTCTGAAAATGAGATCGAAACAGCTTCAGATGTAGTGATCAAAACCTCTGGAAATCGATCTAAGGTTAAGATTTCTATCATTCAGCAAATCGATCGAAAAATCAATCTGGATGAGATTGCTCAAAACCTCAACCTATCTTTAATAGACTTATTGCAAGAAATTGAACAGATTACTTACAGTGGTACAAAATTAAATATAGACTATTATATACGCCGCATCATGGATGATGAGCGAGAAGATATTCTCCTCGATTACTTCATGCATGCAGAAATAGATCATATCAAGGCTGCATTGGATGAACTCGAGGGAGAAGATTTCACGGAGGAGGAACTTCGCGTATACCGAATCAAGTTTATCTCAGAACACGCCAATTAAAATAAACGAGTCCATGAATATTCTTTTATTAGGGAGCGGGGGAAGAGAGCATGCATTTGCTTGGAAAATTACGCAAAGTCCTCGCTGCAACCAACTTTTTGTCGCACCTGGTAACCCAGGAACAGCTGAAGTTGCCATAAATATTCCTTTGGGGGTCACTGACTTTCTTGGTATTTATAAATTTATTCAAACCCAAGGCATTGATCTCGTAGTCATTGGACCAGAAGAACCTTTGGTAAAAGGATTGGTAGATTACCTGCATGCACAGCCAGGAATGGAGTATCTCCTGATTGTTGGCCCTTCACAACCAGGAGCTACTCTTGAAGGAAGTAAAGATTTCTCAAAGAAGTTTATGCTCCGTAATAGTATACCTACTGCAGCCTATGCTACTTTTCAGGCCAATCAATTGGTGGAAGGGCTTGCTTACTTAGAGCAGCAATCCTTGCCCATCGTCTTGAAAGCAGATGGATTAGCCGCAGGAAAAGGAGTGTTGATTTGTGAAAATTTAGAAGAAGCAAAGTCCTCACTCAAAGAAATGCTCGTAGATGCAAAATTTGGAGAAGCATCCTCTAAAGTAGTTATTGAAGAATTCTTGACAGGTATAGAGCTTTCTGTTTTTGTGGCTACAGATGGCGTGAGTTATAAAATTTTACCCGAAGCCAAAGATTATAAACGAATTGGTGAAGGAGATACGGGGTTAAATACAGGCGGCATGGGAGCAGTAAGCCCTGTCCCTTTTGCAGATGCAGCCTTTTTGAGCAAGGTGGAAGAGTGCATCGTAAAGCCAACCATAAAAGGTTTAGAAAAAGAAGGAATACCCTACAAGGGGTTTTTATTTATTGGGTTGATGAATAAGGATGGTGAGCCCTATGTCATTGAGTACAATGTACGCATGGGTGATCCGGAAACAGAGGCAGTTCTTCCGAGGATTGAAAGTGATTTTGTAGATTTGCTTACAGCTATAGCTGGGGGAACACTCGCTAGCTATACTATTCAGCTATCTCCGAAAACTTGTGCTACTGTAGTTATGGTTAGCGGTGGATATCCAGAGGGGTATGAAAAGGGATTTTCTATTTTCCTACCTGAAAAGAGTATAGGGAGTGTCCTTTTTCACTCAGGCACAGCGCGTAGCGAATCTGGGATGCTTACCAATTCGGGTGGTCGTGTCCTCGCGGTAACCGGTATGGGAGCTAATTTGGAAGAGGCATTAGCGGCTGCTTATGGTACGATAGAAAAAGTATCTTGGAAAAAAGCCTATTTTCGTAGAGATATAGGTCAAGATATTTTAAGATTAGGATTTAAATCATTGAATTTAGAGGCGGAAGCCCTGTAGTTAACTAAATATGTCTGGATGTAGTTCATGCTCCACCTCCTCAGGAGGTACTGGAGGATGCCAAAATAACGGCACCTGCGGCACGAGTGATTGCAATAAAATGAATTCTTTTGATTGGCTTACCCAAATGGGGATCCCCCAGTTGGATCAGTTTGATATCGTAGAAGTCAAATTTAAAGGAGGGAGAAAAGAGTACTTCAGAAATGTAGATAACCTATCCCTCAACACAGGAGATCCCATAGTAGTTGATGTACCTAGTGGACACCATATTGGCCATGTATCCTTACAAGGTGAGTTGGTAAGGCTCCAAATGCAAAAGCGAAAGGTAAGAAACGATGATAATATCACTCGAATCTATCGCATAGCCACTCAGAAGGACATGGAAAAATGGGAGGAAGCTAAGGCTAGAGAAATCCCAACCTTGTACCGTTGCAAGCAAATTGTAGATGAGTATGGCCTCAATATGAAAATGTCTGATATTGAATTTCAGGCAGACAATTCTAAAGCGACTTTTTATTATTCGGCAGAAGATCGAATTGACTTCAGGGAGTTGATCAAATCTCTAGCAGGAGAATTTAAGGTACGGGTAGAAATGCGGCAAATTAGCCTTCGACAGGAAGCAGGGAGATTAGGTGGTATTGGAGTCTGCGGCAGGGAACTTTGTTGCTCTACTTGGCTGGTAGACTTTAAAAATGTAACCACTTCTGCTGCGCGTTACCAAAATCTCTCGCTCAATCCTGGAAAATTGAGCGGCCAATGTGGACGATTGAAATGTTGTCTAAACTACGAGCTAGATACCTACATGGATGCCATCAAAGATATCCCTCAAGTGGAGAAGCCACTCTTGACTGAACAGGGTCCAGCAAAATTGCAGAAAACAGATATTTTCAGAAAATTGATGTGGTTCAATTACAACCACGATAACGATTGGATCAGCATCACCTGTGATCGAGTACGAGAAATACAGGCCTTGAATGAGCAAGGAGTGAAGGTTTTTAGCCTTCAGGTGGATCAATCGAACGAGGCGGAAGATCTGGCGGCCCAATCGACCCGTGAGTTGGAGTTGCTTGATAAAAAATTTTCAAAGAAGAAAAAGAAAAAGAAGTGGCCTACAGAAGGAAATGGGATGCGCGTTAATCAGCCCCGAGTTCCTAGGCCAGAGAATCAAGAGTCAAAACCTGGGGAATCACAACAAGCCGCTACGGTGCCAACTAAGCCAGCAGAAGAAAATCTATCGGCTAGAGAAGGTGATAAGCGCCGAAAGCATAAAAACAAGCCTCGACCTAACTTTAATGCAGGTCCTTCAGATGTATCAGCATCCAAAGGAGAATCACCTGAACCTAAGCATGCAGACAACCCATCGGAAACTCCAAAGCGGTTTCCTCCAAGAATGAATCAAGGACCAAGTGGTAAGGAAGGAAATGACTAAAATCTACCTAGCAGCACTTCTTGGACTAGGGTTGTTGCTGTTCTCTTGCGGAAAGGATCGGATGTATGAGGAGTACCATTCATTTGATACCGACAGATGGCAAGAAACGGACTCCATTTTTTTTGATCTTACAAGCTTAGATTCGCTGAGAGGAAAGGCAATTGTTGGGATAAGGTATACCGAGGAATACCCCTTTTCCAATTGCTACCTTAAATTGATAATTAGGGATTCAAGTCAAGTGGTCCTGATGGATAGCCTTTGGAATGTACCCATCTTTGATCGCCAAACTGGCAAGCCTATCGGGCAGGGATTTGGCAACACCTTCACCACATACGATACGCTGCCCTTTGCTATCCCAACAAAAGCTTCCGAAGTAATTTTACTCCAGTACATGCGGCAGGCAGAGCTGGAGGGAATTGAGGCAGTGGGGCTAAAGGTTTTGAAACCTTAAAATGCTCACCTTGGAAAGGAAGCGAACTGGGGCTGTTCCTGCCAAATCTACTGCTTCATAAGGTTTCCGAAGGCCAGCATTAGGTTAATGTATTAGATTTGTTAGTAAATAAATTACTTGTTTTTTGCTATTTCCAGCACTTGTTTATAGGGTTGACCTTGCGAAAATCTTTTCTATTGGCGTATATTTACATCGCTTTGGCGGATGATTGTATAATCTGAACAAGCCAAATCGGATTAGAGAGTTGGGTGAGTGGCTGAAACCAACAGTTTGCTAAACTGTCGTACGGGTTAT
>JAQCJI010000049.1 GCA_027593175.1 Bacteroidota bacterium
AAAATAGCAGCAACCCCCCATCTATCCTACCCCAGGGTAGCTTTAAAATAAGACTTTTCTTCAGAAGACACCGCGCGTATTTTGGTGGTATTACCCCACCTATCCCTCAATGAAGAAACTATTAGGTACTTGTTTCGAATTTTGGCTTATAAACTTCTATTTAAAAATCCCGCAGCTTTTGGGTATTATCTGCAGGAGAAAGACTTCTATTCCCTTCCGAACTTTAAAGAAATTGAAGTGAATAAAGACCTTCCCGATCTAGCGGTTTGGGCGAAAGAACAAGGGAGTAGCTACAAATACCTCAAACTCTACAACCCCTGGTTGAGAGACCGTAGCCTAGTGGTAAAAAAAGGGAATACCTATTCCATTCGGCTCCCTAAACCGTAAGTAGCCGAGAAAAAAATTAAAATATTAAGCTAATTGTAAACTACTTGATTCAATTATGGGTTTCGATAGTTGTACTTTTTGCCACCTGAAAGGAAGTACCTTCAAATAGATCACCCAAAATCAAAATGAACTAGGTCTTTTAGGCCCTCAACGTAGCTATTATTTAGACTTTTGCAATCAAGTATGCCTACCTCCTTCCTTTTCAAACAAGCCCAAGAATTTATACAACAATATTTTTTAGAATTCAATCTAACTGGCTTGGAACGAAGGCTGGATGAGGTTAAGTCTGAAATTTTGCACACAGGCACTTATCGTTTGACTGAGGAGGAGCTTGGCTTTGGTGCAAAGCTTGCTTGGCGCAACAGCAACCGTTGCATGGGGAGACTTTTTTGGAAATCCTTAAAAGTGAGAGACCTTAGGACGCTGACTACCTCAGCGGAGGTCTTTGCCGATGCCTTGGAGCACCTAGAATCTGCTACGCAAGGGGGAAAAATCCGCTCTACTTTATCCGTTTATGCTACCGAACATGAAGGGGATCGAGGATTTCGTATTTTAAATAAGCAACTCGTTCGGTTTGCAGGCTATACCCTACCGAATGGAAAAATATTGGGGGATCCAGACTCCTTGGCTTTTACTAGGTACTGTATGTCTTTGGGTTGGGAAGGAAAAAAAACAGCTTTTGATCTCCTACCACTTGTGATTCAACGTCAGGGCGAGCCAGCAAGCTGGTTTGCCATCCCTGAGGAGAAAGTATTTCGGGTGGCTTTATCTCATCCAGAATACCCGTGGTTCAAGGATCTTGGACTACAGTGGTATGCGGTTCCGGTGATTTCAGATATGCGGCTTGAGATTGGGGGCATATCCTTTCCTTGTGCTCCCTTCAATGGCTGGTATATGCTTACTGAGATTGCTGCTAGAAACCTAGGAGATGTACAACGGTACAATCTGTTGCCGGTGCTTGCAAAAAAATTAAATCTTAATACCCGCCAAGTTAAGACACTTTGGAAAGACAAAGCGCTGCTTGTACTTCAAGAAGCCGTACTCTATTCGTTTCAATTGCAGGGGGTGACGTTAGTCGATCACCATACGGCAGCCGAGCAATTTTTGGAATTTTGTAAGCAAGAAGAGTCAAAAGGGCGAGTGGTACAAGCAGACTGGACATGGATCGTACCCCCTGCGGCAAGTTCTACGCTTGGGGTATTCCATCAGGAATGGGACAACCAGATTTTGTCACCGAACTTTCATTACCAATCCGCTCCTTGGAATGGAGAGGAGGAGGCAAAGGTATCCACTTTCTCTGCCGGGAAGTGCCCTTTTTCTGACAACTAGCAGCGGGTTCAAGTCTTGGCTTTGGAGCCTTACTTTTCAACAAAAAAAATTGTACTTTCACCGGTTCCTAATTTTCGCGAAGCCATGACCCAAGTCCCTGCGGTACAGGAAGAATACCTAGAAATTTTTGGAGCTAGAGAGCACAATCTTAAAAACATTGACCTAAAGATTCCACGGAACAAAGTGGTAGTGATCACTGGGCTAAGTGGGAGCGGAAAAAGCTCCTTGGCTTTTGATACCATTTATGCAGAGGGGCAACGCAGGTATATGGAGAGTTTTTCGGCCTATGCCCGCTCTTTTTTGGGGGGTATGGAGCGCCCCGATGTGGATAAAATCAATGGACTTTCTCCTGTCATTGCAATCGAGCAAAAGACAACCTCCAAAAACCCTCGTTCCACCGTAGGAACGGTCACAGAAATTTATGACTTTATGCGTCTTCTATTTGCAAGGGCTGCAAATGCGTATTCTTACCACACCGGAAAGCCCATGATGCGCCAGACGGAGGATCAAATTTTGGAACAGCTTTTTACCAAATTTGCAGAGAAGAAATTGTACCTGTTGGCACCGGTCGTCAAAGGGCGAAAGGGGCATTATCGTGAGCTTTTTGAACAGGTCCGTAAGCTTGGGTTTTCTAAGGTACGGATAGATGGGGTGGTGCTTGAAGTGGTTCCCAAAATGCAATTGGACCGATACAAAATTCACGACATTGAAATCGTCATCGACCGAATTGTAGCGGAGGAGGGCGACCGATTTCGAATTACACAATCCCTAAAATCCGCCTTGAAACATGGCAAAGGGGTTTTGATGGTACGGGAAGAAAGTGGAGAAATCCACTATTTCTCTAAGTATTTGATGGATCCCGAAACAGGCCTTTCCTACGAGGAGCCTGCCCCCAATAGCTTTTCTTTTAACTCTCCCTATGGAGCCTGCCCCAGCTGCAATGGTCTAGGCGTAATAGAAGAAATCACCCATGAAAGTATTTTTCCCGACCCCAATTTGAGCATTTCCCGTGGAGGGATTGCGCCCCTAGGGGAGTATCGGGACATTTGGATATTCAAAAAGATTGAAGCCCTGCTGAAGCATTACAAATGCAGTCTGAGTACACCGATTAAAAATCTACCTGAAGTGGTGGTGGAAGTGCTTCTCTATGGAGATAAGATAGCCGTAGCAGTGGATTCGGTGAAGTATCCAGGCACCCAGTGGAATACGACCTTTGAGGGGATTATCAATTTTCTTCAGAAGTACCAAGATGGGAGCTCAGATAAAATTCAGGAATGGGTAGCTGAGTTTACGGTTTCCAAAACCTGTCCAGAGTGCCAAGGCTATCGACTAAAAAAAGAGGCACTTCATTTTAAGTTAGATGGCACCCACATTGGGGAGCTATCCATGATGGACATCCAAGGCCTCTCGGACTGGTTTGAGGGACTGGAAAGCCGCTTATCTGAAAAACAGCAACGCATCGGTGTAGAGGTACTCAAAGAAATCAGAAAGCGTATCGGTTTTCTTTTAGACATCGGACTGGACTATCTTTCTTTAAATAGACCCCTGAGAACCCTCTCAGGAGGGGAGGCTCAGCGTATTCGTCTGGCTACGCAGATAGGCACCCAGCTGGTAGGTGTGCTTTATATTTTGGATGAACCGAGTATTGGACTCCATCAACGAGACAATGTGAAATTGATCCAGGCCTTGAAGCGCCTCAGGGACTTGGGCAACTCAGTTTTAGTGGTGGAGCACGACAAGGACATGATGCTGGAGTCGGACTACATCGTAGACATGGGTCCTGGGGCAGGAAGGCATGGAGGGCATGTGGTGGCCTCCGGTACTCCTGAGCAACTCTTAAAATCCGATTCGGTTACGGCGCGGTATCTCCAAGGGAAGGTGGGCTTAAATATTCCAAGCACCCGAAGGAAAGGGACTGGAGACCGATTGGTCTTACATGGCGCTCGAGGCAACAATCTGAAAAAGGTGTATGTGGAGTTTCCTTTGGCCACCTTAATTGTTGTGACAGGGGTATCTGGAAGTGGGAAGAGTACCTTGATTCATGAGACCTTATTTCCTCTGCTCAATCGGGAGTTTTACAACTCAAAAAAGGAGCCCATGCAGTTTGACAAGATAGAAGGTTTAGGCCATTTGGATAAAGTTATCGAGGTAGACCAAAGCCCCATCGGCAGAACACCTAGGTCCAATCCAGCTACCTATACGGGTATGTTTTCTGACATTCGTACCCTGTTCACGGAGCTTCCCGAGTCCAAAATTAGAGGCTACAAGCCTGGAAGATTTTCATTTAATGTGAAAGGGGGTCGTTGTGAGGATTGTGAAGGAGCAGGGATGAAGTTGGTAGAAATGGATTTCCTACCAGATGTTCATATTCCATGTGAGACCTGCAAGGGGAAGCGCTATAATCGTGAAACCCTTGAAGTGAGGTTTAAGGGAAAGTCTATCTCAGACGTCCTAGACATGACGGTGGAGCAGGCAGTAGAATTCTTTGAATACCAGCCCAAAATCCTTCGAAAGATCACTACGTTAAGTGAGGTGGGTTTGGGCTACATTACGCTTGGGCAGCATGCCACCACCCTTTCTGGAGGAGAGGCACAGCGAGTAAAGTTGGCTACTGAATTGTCAAAAAAAGATACCGGTAAAACTTTCTATATTTTGGATGAGCCAACGACAGGCTTGCATTTTCAAGACATTGATTTGTTGATGAATGTGCTTCAAAAATTGGTGGAAAAGGGCAATACCGTCTTGGTTATTGAGCACAACCTAGATGTGATCAAGTTGGCAGACTACATTATAGATATGGGGCCTGAAGGAGGCAATAAAGGAGGGACAGTCGTGGTGCAAGGGAGTCCGGAAAAAGTGGCTGCACATCCTGATAGTCATACGGGAAAATTCTTGAAGCAAGAATTACATGGCTGAAAATAGGCTTGAAATCAAGCCGTTCACCCTCTTATCAAATAGGGAGACCAATCTAGGCTTTCTTCTTTAACTTTGGCAAGTATGAACAGGAGCACAATCTATTGGCTAGTGCAGGTATTGGGCTGGGGAAGCTTTGCTTTTGTTAATGTTTTTTTTGCGTCTTTGTCTAAGGGGATTTCGCCCCTTCAAACTTGGGCCTTTTTGGCATTGGCAGCATTTTACTTGCTTTCTACCCATGCTTTTCGACTGCTCATCAAATATTACAACTGGTTTCGCTTAGAAATCTTCCGATTAATCACTCTGGTCCTCCTGGCAGTAGGATTTTTGGCGGTAAGTAATGTCTTGGCTCAGGTGCTGATAAATTTGGCATTTGGAACGCTCAACCCAGGATACGATTTTCAGACCTTGGTGATCTCAGTTAACCTTTTTGTGAGTTTTCTCTACTATGGATTTTGGGTCCTTCTCTATTTTATTTTTCATTTTTTGAATAATTACACTACCACCCTTCGCTACGAGGCAAAGATTAATGAGATACGACTCAATCATTTGAAGAGTCAGCTCAACCCACATTTTATTTTTAACGCCTTGAACTCTGTGCGTGCCTTAGTAGACGAAGACCCTATCAAAGCGAAGTCTGCAATTACCCTAATTTCTAACATGCTTCGTTTTTCCCTGATGATGGATAAAAAGCAGGTCATTGACTTAGCCGATGAGTTGGCAATGGTGAAGGATTATTTAGTCTTGGAATCCATCCGTTTTGAAGAGCGCCTTCAGGTGAAATACAAGATTGAAGAGGGTGCGTATGGGTATAAGATTCCACCGATGATGTTGCAAACCATTGTGGAAAACGCGATCAAACATGGCATCTCCAATTTGGTAAAAGGGGGTCTGATTGAAATTAAATGTCGGGTAGGCCTACAAGAGGAGCTATACATCCAAGTTAAAAATAGTGGACACTACGAGCCTTTACCTGCAAGCAAAGGTAAAGAGGAGGAAGGGCATGGGATCGACAATACCCAACAGCGACTGGCTCTATTGTATGGGGATCAGGCAAGTTTCCGAATCTTCAACCTTGGGGGCCAATTTGTGATTATGGAAATAAAAATACCGAAACAAAGACTTACTTTAGACTAATAAACTAGATTGATATGAGAGCCCTATTAATTGATGACGAACGCTTAGCCCGTAAGGAACTAATCAATTTATTGAATCAACTGGAAACCGTAGAAGTGGTAGGAGAAGCAGTGAATGTAGAGGATGCCAAAGAAAAAATTGATAAGCTCCAACCGGACGTGATTTTCCTAGATATTCAGATGCCCGAAAAAACAGGCTTTGATCTCTTAGAGGAGCTAGACCAACTCCCACATGTCATCTTTACTACTGCTTATGACGAGTATGCACTCAAAGCCTTCCAAGTGAATGCGCTAGACTACTTGCTCAAGCCGATAGAACCCAAGCGATTGGAGGATGCGGTTCTAAAGCTTCAAGCGAAAATGGAGGGCATTGCCAAGCAAGAAGGACAGGAAGGTCTTGGTAACCAAAAGAAATTATCCTTAGAGGATCAGGTATTTGTAAAGGACGGAGATCGTTGCTGGTTTGTGCGACTGTCCAATGTTCGTCTTTTTGAGTCGGATGGCAATTACATTAAAGTCTATTTTGATAACTTCAAACCCATGATTCACAAGTCCTTGAATGCTTTGGACGAGCGATTGGACGAAAAATCTTTTTTCAGAGCTAGTCGTAAGCATATTATCAACTTGGGCTGGGTGGAGGCCATAGAGCCTTGGTTCAATGGCGGACTGGTGGTAACCCTCAAAGGAGGTGACCGCATTGAAGTGAGCCGTAGACAAGCCGCACGATTTAAAGAAATGATGAGCTTGTAACTAGGCAAATACCTCAATTACACAAAATGGCTTTTTCTAAAATAACCATTGAAGTGATAATCTTCGCAACCAAGAGCTAGGCCTGGGATTATTATACCTTACCCCAGCATATTGTAAATTGGAATTTTGCCTCTGAGGATTGGCAGTACTCTCGAGCTAGCAATAAGTTGACTGTAGGAGGGGAATACTTTTCTCGTATGGAGGTCATATTTGGGGATTTTAGTTTTGACTTTGAGGGAACTTACACGGAGGTCAGACCCCAAGGTGGATTTAACTAAAAGTTGGACGACAACAAAGAAGTCAGCGTTAGCTTTTTCGAGGAAGAAGGAAATACTCGTTTACAGGTTATTTTCGACTCCGAATCGGAAAACTCTCCTGAACTGCAGAGCCAAGGGTGGCAAACCATTCTTGACCAGTACAAAAAGTATATAGAAGCAATCTAACCTTTCTCTAAAGGGCCTTCAATCAGGATTAATTATAGCAGATCATTTGCCAAATTAGCCAACTCGGAACGCTCCCCTTTTTCCAATTTTACGTGTGCATAGAGCGGATGGTCTTTCACGCGATCGATGAGGTAAGATAGCCCGTTAGATTGTGCATCCAAGTAGGGGGTGTCGATCTGAAATACATCACCCGTAAAGACGATCTTCGTATTTTCCCCAGCTCTAGAAATAATGGTTTTGATTTCGTGCGGGGTGAGGTTTTGGGCTTCATCGACGATAAAGAAAATATTGGAAAGCGACCTTCCACGTATGTAGGCGAGCGGCTGAATTACTAATTTTTCTTGGTTGACTAGCTCGGTTATTTTTTGGTATTCCTTATCGGTTTCCTTGTATTGATTTTGGATGAATTTTAGGTTGTCCCAGAGGGGCTCCATGTAGGGGTTGAGCTTGGCTTTGATGTCTCCCGGTAAATAGCCAATGTCTTTGTTGGACAAGGGTACGATGGGTCTAGCCAAGAAAATTTGTTTGTATTCACGCCGTTGTTCCAGAGCTCCAGCTAGGGCGAGCAAAGTTTTTCCTGTCCCGGCTACACCTTGGATCGAAACCAGCTTAATTCTTGGGTTGAGGATGGCATGCAGGGCAAAAGTCTGCTCTGCATTTCGTGGCTTGATGTTGTAAGCCAGCTGTTTGTCCACTCGGCTCAGGATATTTTCATCTGAATTGTAGTAGGCGAGTACCGAATGTTTTTGACTCTTTAGAATGTAAAAAGCATTCGCTTTTTGCTTTTTATTTCCAAGAATTACTTTGGCTTCAATAGATCCGCGCTCATACAATGTATTGATTGCGAGGGGATCTAGGTCTTCCAAGAGGTACTTGCCTGTATTCTCAAGTTCAATAATATTTTTGATTTTTCCTGTTTCATAATCCTCAGCAAGGATATCCAAGGATTTTGCCTTTAGACGAAGATTAATATCCTTGGAAACTAGGATGACTTTTCTATCCCTTTCATGCTGCTTGAGGTAAAGTGCGGTATTCAGGATTTTGTGATCATTCTTTTCCTCTCCAAAAATAATATTGGCATTCAGGTTGTTATCTGGGTTCATCAAGACCTTGAAGTTCCCCTTTGTTTTTCCATTTAGTGGTGTCCACTCGTGTATCATGTGATCGCGAGATAGGTTGTCCAGAAGTCGGATAAACTCTCGGGCTTCAAAATTTTTAGTATCGTTACCTTTTTTAAATTGGTCCAACTCCTCGAGTACCGTGATCGGGATGACCACGTCGTGCTCTGCAAAATTCATGATGGAGTTGTGAGTGTATAGGATTACGGAAGTATCGAGAACAAAGATTTTCCGATCTTTATCGGATTTGGCTTTAGGCATCTGTAAGAAAAGTAAAGGAATAAACTCGTTGAAAATTTAGAAAAATATCCCCATCTCTTCGTCAATTTTCATGATAAATTATAGTTAATAAATCGATAATGAAAGATACCTTATTGACTATCAATAGAATAAAAATCAAATCCATCCAATCGACTAGATTTTTTATCCCTAACCCCTTCCCATCTTGCAAAAATTCCATGGGATGAAGGGGTTTAGAGGTTAGTCAAGCAGTGTGCGGATATCAGCATTATCTAAACTCTTCATAAAACTTTCTTCATTGCTGATCAGCTCTTCTGCGAGGGCAAGTTTACGGTCTTGAAGAGCCATGATTTTTTCTTCTACCGATCCACGGCTGATAAACTTATAGATAATGACCTTATTTTCTTGGCCAATGCGGTGTGCTCGGTCAATAGCTTGTGCCTCTACTGCAGGATTCCACCAGGGGTCCAGCAGAAATACGTATTCAGCCTTGGTCAAGTTGAGGCCGACTCCACCCGCTTTGAGTGAGATTAAAAAGACCTTGCAGTTGTCTTCTGTTTGGAATTTTTCTACCTGACCTTGCCGGTCTTTGGTGGCGCCATCTAGGTAGGCATAAGGTATATGCTCACTGTCCAAAAACTCCCGAACGATAGAGAGGTGGCGTACAAACTGGCTAAAAACGAGCACTTTGTGATTTTCTGAAATGGTCTCCTGTAGCATGTAGGTAATGTCCTCTAACTTTCCTGACTCACCCGTGTAATCCTCTCTGACAAGTTTTGGGTGGTTGGCGATCTGTCTCAGTTGAGTAAGACCTCGAAGTAGTGTAAACTGCTGGCTACCTCTTCCTGTGCCGGCAAGTTCCCCAATAATTTTTTCTCGGTAGTAGCTCTTCACCTCCTCGTACACCTTTTCCTGGGCAGCAGTCATGTTCGAATATTTGATGTTGGTAATTTTTTCGGGTAAATCTTTTGCTACTTGAGATTTCAGTCTGCGCAAGATAAAAGGCTTGATCATCGCATTCAAGCGTGAAGCCTTCTCTTTGTCGTGCTGCTTTTCGATGGGAAGTAGAAACTGCTTTTTGAAGACCAGTTGGTTGCCCAAAAGTCCAGGATTCACAAAGTTCATCTGGGACCATAAGTCCATGGTGCTGTTTTCCACGGGTGTGCCCGTAAGAATTAGGCGGCGCTTACTTTTTAGCTTATTGACCGCAGTTGCGATATTGGAATTAGGGTTTTTGATGGCTTGTGATTCATCTAATATGACGTAGTTGAAGTAAAATTGGCTAAGCTGATCAATATCCATCCGCACGATACCATACGAAGTTAGGACCACATCATAGCCCCGAAATTTCCATGGATCCTTGTTACGCTGGGTTCCTGAGTACACTAATATATTCAAGTCAGGGGCAAATTTTTTTGATTCCAACTCCCAGTTGTAAATCAAGGAGGTAGGCATCACTAACAAGGAAGCGAAACCAGGATTTTCCTCCTTTTCATAAGCTAGGAGAGCAAGGGTTTGTACTGTTTTCCCTAGACCCATATCGTCGGCAAGGCATCCTCCAAACTGGTACTCATTCAAGAAACGTAGCCAATTATAGCCGGCATTCTGGTAAGGGCGGAGTAAGCCCTTGAAGGTGTTGGGAAGCTCATAGTCATCTATGGAATCAAAGTTACGGAGGCGCTCAAGCTTTAAACTCAGATTGAGTCGTATCAATTCCCCACTTTGTAGCTCCCGAGCAAAAGCAAGGTGGTGTTTTCGTAGGACCAACTCCTCAGCACTGCGTTCTTCGATGAAGTTAAATAGCTCTGAATAGTTTACAAACCAAGAGGCAGGGATTACTGCAATTTCACCATTGGGAAGTTCAAATTCATGCTTTCCCTGGATAAGGAGCTTTCGAAGTTTGGCAAAAGGGACGAGGTAAATTCCAAATTTAATTAGCGCCTTGACATCAAACCAATCAATGTTTTCATTGACTTCGATCGTGATTTGTGCTTTGCCAATTTGGTAGGTTTTCCCGTTAAGGCCACCCTTTTGAACGATTTTGATTTTATTTTCATTAAGGTAATTCTCATAATTTCCTAGCCACTCAAAAGCTTGAGTTTTGGGAAGGGCAATTTTGCCATGCATAAATTCCAAGCCCTTTTTCTTCAGAATCGTTAGGTAACGCTCCTCCAATTTGGTGGTACGTACTGTTTTAAAAAAGGTAAAATTACCGTCTTTTTCCTCGTAGCGGCAGGAGTTGCCACTACCTTCTCCAGAATGGAGGAGGGGCCCAAAATCAAATTCTCCATACTTAAACCGAGGCTCTAAGACAATGATGTCTTCCGAGGAGGCGGTAATTTCATCTCCAAATAAGGGCTCAATGGGTACTCCAGCAGGTAAACCACTGACGGTCAAGAGGGCCTCTGGAGTGCCCTGTTCGGTGTGTATTTCAAACCCTTTTGCGACCACCTCAAATTGAGTAATCAATAAGTTGACAAATTTGCGGTAATATTCTGGTTCGAACTTCCGCTCGATTAGGATGGCATTTTTATTCAGAAAGGGCTGTAATTTTTTTCCATCAATTCCTTTTTCAAAATGGAAAAGCTGCTGGTTGACAATTAGCCATGCAGGGTCCTTGCAAACTAAGTAGCCCCCTTTGTGCTGCCAAGAGAGTTTCTGACCTTGAAATTTGATTATAGGGTAATATTGTGTGTTGAACTCTCCTTTGTCGAAGTGAAACTGAATGGTAGCAGGTTCGGCTTGAATACTAATTTCCCTACTGGAGGGGTTTCCATCAGAGGCAGTTTCAAAAAAGCGCTTTCCAATCAAAAGAGACAAAATTTTAGCACGCTTGATTTCTAAGCTTTTAAAGAGTAATTCCTGGGTGGTTGGATCAGCTGTCTTAGGATCAAATATTTTTTGAAGAAATTCTTTGGGCTTTAAGTTCCCCTTTTTCATAAAGGGCTTGACGACAACATCTTGTTGCATACCGTCTATCAGCCGGATTAACTCGTAATCTTGGGTATCGAGACCAGTATCAAATTCTTTGGCATTGGCAGAACTTATATTCTGATGGGCATAAGTGAGCCTCCCTTTATCATCAAGAGGAATCACATAGGATTCAAAAAGAAAACCCAAATATTCGTGACTGGAAATGGAATATATAAGCTGAAAAGGCTGATCTGGATCAACAATCATAAGTATTTTAAAAACTAGTATATACTACAAACTATCGGACGCTTTTTTTTCATCCAACTGAGGATATTTTTTAGATACACGAAAGGGAAAATTACGGATAAAAACAGAATAATTTGTCATTTTTATCGATTTCTTGAAGAAAAAAAGAGAGGCCCCAAGCCTCTCTTTTCAATCAATAAGTTTGGCAGTGTTTATTCTTCTTGATCTTCTTGTTCCGTGGCGGGTACTTCAGTGCTAGCCTCAGGGAAAAATTTATTTTGAAAAATAAGTATGATGGCCACTCCTATAAAAATAGAGGCATCTGCCACATTGAAGATTGGCCAAAGTGCGGTATAGCCTCCACCCCAAAGGGGTACCCAATCTGGGATATATCCTTCCCAAATGTCAAAATAAAACATATCTACCACCTGCCCATGAAACCAGGGTGTTGGAGCATTGTAAGGAGCATTGTCAAGCCAGACGCCATAAAATACCGAATCCACCAAATTACCAATTGCACCGCCCAAAATAAGTGCGATACAATAAGTGTAACCGACTGGGCTTCTTTTTTGGATAAGGGAGTACAGGTAATAGCCTATACCGACCATAGCAACCAAACGGAAAGAAGTAAGGATTATTTTTCCGTATTCTGATCCCAACTCCATGCCAAAAGCCATCCCTGGGTTAGTGGTGTAGTGTAGCTTAAACCAGTCACCAAAAATTTGGATTTGCCCAGGGCTTCCAAAGTCCATTTGGAAATGAACCCACATTTTGGTGGCCTGATCAAGGGCAATCACCAATAGGGCAATGCCAAAATACTTGAGGTAGTTGTTCATGTTCTACAGATTATGCCTTAGTTAGGCGTACAGCCAGTTCAAAATCATCCATGTCCAAAACGGCTACTTCCCCTTCCAACTTGCCAACGGAAAGTGAGATGGCCTGCGTTTCTTCTTGAATATAGCAGCCAAATAATGCAATAGCAGCATTCACTTCCGCGTTGGAATCTGCTACGAGCAGCTTGATTTTATCCTGCACTTCCAGACCCAGATCCTTTCGGAGGTTCTGGATGCGGTTGACCAAATCTCTAGCTATTCCTTCTTGCTTCAACGCTTCTGTTAAAGTTACATCGAGGGCTACTGTCACTCCCTGATCAGATGCTACGGACCAACCCGGAATATCCTGGGAACTGATTAATACCTCTTCCAGCAGTAGCTCGATTTCTTCTCCTTCTACGGTCAGTTTGAACTGACCTTCACGCTCGATTTGAGCAATTTCTGATGGCCCCCAATTTTGGAGTACAGGTACGAGGAAGCGCATTTTTGGACCTAATTTCTTACCTAAAAGGGGCAAATTTGGTTTGATTTGCTTCACCAAAATACCGGAGGCATCATCCAAGTAGTCGATTTCCTTGATGTTTACTTCCGTTTGGATCAACTCCGCCACATGCGCTACTTGTGCCTTGAATTTATCAGAAAGCACGGGGACTAGGATGCGTTGCAGCGGCTGGCGAACCTTGATCTTTTCCTTCTTTCGTAGCGAGTGAACTAGGGAGGAAATGGTCTGTGCTAGGTCCATGCTCGTTTCTAAGTCGGGATTAATGTGTGACTCGTTGGCGGAGTTCCAGTCTGTCAAATGCACCGATTCCTTGGCGGCCTCTCCCGCCTCGGTTAGGTTTCTGAACAACCAATCCGCATAGAAAGGAGTGAAAGAGGACATCAATTGGCTTAGTGTAAATAGACACTCGTATAAGGTCTCGTAGGCAGCCTGCTTATCGGCTTGCATGTCTCCTCTCCAGAATCGCTTCCGAGCGAGGCGTACATACCAGTTGGATAGCTGGTCTACGGTAAAGTTCTGAATGGCGCGAGTTGCCTTTGTGGCATCGTAGCCGTCCATGGCTCCTTCGACTTCCAGAATCAGGGACTGCAACTTGGATAGGATCCATTGATCTAGCTCCGCTCGCTCCAGAACTGGAATCGCTTTTTCTTTATTGTACACAAATGTATCGAGATTGGCGTACAAGGCAAAGAAGTTGTACGTATTTTGAAGCGTGCCAAAGAAGCGTCGCTGCACTTCAGTGACCCCGTCAAGGTTGAATTTTAGGTTGTCCCAAGGGTTGGCATTGCTGAGCAAGTACCAGCGCAAGGCATCTGGACCATATTCCTTTAGGGTCTTGAAGGGATCGATGGCATTGCCCAAGCGCTTGGACATCTTGTTGCCATTTTTGTCAAGGACCAACCCATTTGCAATGACATTTTTGAAAGCTACGCTATCAAATAACATTACCGACAAGGCGTGAAGGGTAAAAAACCAGCCGCGTGTTTGGTCCACTCCCTCTGCAATGTAGTCAGCGGGGAAGTTGGCGGCAAAAATATCTTGGTTTTCAAATGGGTAGTGCCATTGGGCATAGGGCATTGCGCCTGAATCAAACCAAACGTCGATGAGGTCGGTCTCTCTGACCATTTTTTGACCCGTATTGGAGATAAAAATCACCTCGTCTACATAAGGGCGATGCAAGTCTAGTTCCTTGCCAGCATAAGGCGAGGCAGTCATGAAGCCTGCGGCCACGGACTTGTCGATTTCTGCTTTCAGCTCTGCAATGGAGCCGATGCATTTCTCTTCTGTGCCATCGGCAGTTCTCCAGATCGGTAGTGGAGTACCCCAGAAACGGGAGCGGCTCAAGTTCCAATCTACCAAGTTTTCGAGCCAATTTCCAAATCTACCGGTACCGGTGGCCTCGGGCTTCCATTGGATGGTTTTGTTGAGGGCCACCATGCGGTCCTTGTAGGCCGTGGTTTTGATAAACCAGCTTTCTAGCGGGTAATACAAAATCGGCTTGTCCGTTCTCCAGCAATGGGGGTAGCTGTGCTCGTATTTTTCGACCTTGAAGGCCTTGTTTTCATTTTTGAGGAGGATGGACAAGATCACATCCGTATTTTTGTAATCCGGAGCGGACTCGTTATCCTGCGTGTAGTTTTTGACATAGAAATCATTCGGCCCAAAGGTCTTGTGGGCGCTGATTCCATGCTCTTGCATCTTGGCAACTAGGTATTCGCCGACGATGGGTAGAAATTTACCTTGGCGATCGACTACAGGCACTTCGTTGCCAAGTTCATCTTGAACAAAGATGCCAGGTACATTTTGCTGCACTAAGGTTCTAAAGTCATCGGCTCCAAAGGCTTTGGCTAAGTGCACGATCCCCGTACCGTCTTCGGTAGTCACATAGTCTCCAGCCAGAACTGAAAAAGCAGGGTGTGGGAGGGACAAGCCCGGGATGGGTAGCAGCTGCTCGTATTCCCAGCCAATCATGGTTTTTCCTTTGAACTCTTCCAGTACCTGGTAAGGAATCAGTTTATCACCTGGGCGATAGGCCTCTAGGGGCAGTTCGGCAGCTTTTGTTGAAAAGTAAGTCGATAGGCGCGCTTTGGCTAAAATCACATCCACTGGAAGGTGGGTGTAGGGATTGAAGCTGCGTATCTTCACATAGTCTAGCTCCTTTCCTATGGCTAGGGCCGAGTTGGAAGGTAGCGTCCAGGGTGTGGTCGTCCAGGCAAGAATGTAGGTATTGGGCTGGGTTTTTAGTTTAAACTGTCCCGTGATGGAGGTGTCTTTTACCTCGCGGTAGCAGCCAGGCTGGTTGAGTTCGTGCGAACTGAGGCCTGTGCCTGCCGCAGGAGAGTAGGGCTGAATGGTGTAGCCTTTGTAGAGTAGGCTTTTGTCGTAAAGTTGCTTGAGGAGGTACCAGAGGGACTCGATGTAGTTGGAATCGAAGGTGATGTACGGATCTTCCAAGTCCACCCAATAGCCGATTTTCTCGGTGAGTTCGTCCCATTCGTCCTTGAAGCGCATGACGGTTTCCCGGCACTTTTTATTGTATTCGGCTACGGTGATCTTTTTTCCAATATCTTCCTTGGTGATGCCTAGTTCTTTCTCGACTTGAAGTTCCACAGGGAGTCCGTGTGTATCCCATCCCCCTTTGCGCTTGACTTGAAATCCGCGCAGGGTCTTGTATCGACAAAAGATATCCTTCAGCGTTCGGGCCATCACGTGGTGAATCCCCGGCGTACCATTGGCAGAGGGTGGGCCTTCAAAAAAAGTAAAGGTCTTGGCTCCTTCTCTGTTGGAGATGGATTTTTCGAAAATCTGGTTTTCTTTCCAATACTGAAGGACCGACTCCCCGATGTGGGGGTAGTCTACTTGCTTAAATTCCTGGTACGTTTTCACTGCGTCTATTCTGGTGAACTTGAAGAAAATACTGCATTGGGTAATGGACTAGGTATGGCATCTCTTTCGCTAGGCTACTTCAGGATGATCAATTCATTCCCATTTGGGTAGGCATTGTGCTCAAAACAAGGCATAAATATAGAAGAAAAGGGCGTTCTCGGAAAGAAAGTGAAAGGAGGATTCAATGTAAGACTTGCTAGGGGAAGAGTAATCGTCACTAATTTACTCTTTAGTTAACCAGACAACTTCTTTTTCCTAACCTTCAGTTGGGAAAGAGAAGACGTTTATTGGCAACATTTCTTTCCATTTGGACCGTAATTGGCCTTATTTTTGATTGAATGTGATGAATAAAAATATCAATTCCCAAAATATACTTTAAATCACCACCCTGTATTATCACCCAAAAAGCCACAGCAATGACCGAACAACAATTACTTGTCCTGGAAGAAGCCATTTCGGCTTTAAGAGAAAAGTTAACCGGTGATATGTTTGCCGACATGGAAATCCGAGATGAGATCCATAATTTGGAGATGCAACTCAAGGGCGTAAAACCCCTGGACTCTCATTTTGATTGCATCGGTTGCGGTAGCTAAGTAGCATTCCTAGCGTGTATCAGTATTTTATTACCTACAAACCCTTCGGGATGCTCAAGCAGTTTAGCGGAGAAGGACCCACCCTGGCTACCTTAGGAGAATTTCCGAAGGAAGTATATCCAGTAGGTCGACTAGACAAGGATAGCGAAGGATTGCTGCTGCTCACAGACGATAAATGGCTGAATCACCAACTGCTGAATCCTAGATTTGGCCATCAGCGCACCTACTATGTTCAGGTGGAGGGAATCCCTACCCCCGAAGCCTTGGCCCAACTTCAAGTAGGGGTCCATCCAAGTGGATGGAAAGCCGTATCGCACCAAGCCTGCGGTAGCCAAGTTACTAGATCCGGCACCTACACTTCCTGAACGAAATCCTCCCATTCGCTACCGAGCGGCTATTCCAGACCGCTGGTTGGCACTTACCTTGATTGACGGGAAAAATCGTCAGGTACGGAAGATGACCGCTGCGGTAGGCTTTCCCACCCTAAGGCTGGCTCGGTTTTCCATGGAAAAAATTACCTTAGATGGGATGGGAGTTGGGGAAGTTCGGGAACTCGGCCAAGAGTTTGTATACCGTGCTCTAGGACTGACGGGATTTTCCAAATCTAGGGTAGGAGGAAGTACAAATCGTAGGTCTTAAAAATTCCTAAAAATCAGGCTTGCGTTCGGGATTCCGCTCGGGAAACTGTAAGATTGGGGATTGGTACAATTTCTCCTAATTTAGTCATCCCAAACAAGTACACTTAAAGACGAGTCTCATGCACCAGGAAAAAATTGCTGAAGTCATTCAGGAAGTAAAAAAAGTAGTGGTAGGCCAGGACAAAATGATCAATCGCTTGTTGATCGGCTTGTTTACCAATGGGCATATTTTACTTGAGGGGGTACCTGGACTTGCCAAGACCTTGACGGTGAATACCCTAGCGAAGGTGTTGCACTTGGATTTCAATCGCATTCAGTTTACTCCCGATTTGTTGCCTTCGGATCTGATTGGAACGATGATCTACAACCAGCAGAAATCCAATTTTGAGGTGAAGAAGGGGCCTATTTTTTCAAATGTGATCTTGGCGGATGAGGTCAACCGTTCTCCTGCCAAGGTGCAATCCGCCCTCTTGGAAGCGATGCAGGAGAAGCAGGTGACGATTGGAGAGACGACTTATACCTTGGATCTACCATTTTTGGTTTTGGCTACCCAAAACCCCGTGGACCAAGAAGGGACCTACCCGCTACCGGAAGCCCAGGTCGACCGTTTTATGATGAAGGTGCAAATCGATTATCCGAGCAAATCGGACGAGATGGAAATAATGCGTCGAATGTCCAATATGCAATATGCAGCGGATGTGAAGCCGATTCTCTCGAAGCAGGATATTTTTGATATCCGAGACCAGATCAATGCGGTCAAAATGGCGGAGCCTTTGGAGCATTACATCATCGAATTGGTGTTTGCTACGCGCTTCCCAAAAGACTATGGACTTAAAAACGAAGCCAAATACATCCTCTTTGGAGTTTCTCCTCGCGCAAGTATCAATTTGAACTTGGCTGCGAAGGCGGTTGCCTTTATGGATGGCAGAGATTATGTATTGCCTGAAGACATCAAGGAAATTGCTGAAGATGTGCTCAATCACCGAATTTTGCTCAATTACGAGGCAGAGGCGGATCGCATTAGTACACGCGACTTGGTCAAAACGTTACTCGAAAAAGTGCCCATCAACAAGTCGGTAACATTGAAGTAACATAAAAACCCCATTTAAAAGGCTTTTCGAACGAAAAGCCTTTTTTTGTTTTTCCTTCATTAAATACAGGTTAAAAGAGGCACAATTTTTTAAAAAAAGCATAATCCGATTTTTTCTTTTAGGTAATAATTAGGGTTCACCTTTGTAACTTAATCAACTCGCAAAACCTTAATTACACTCATCAATGAAAAATTTTTCGTACATCCTCACTTTATTAACTGCATTTACACTTGTGTTTACAAGCTGTAAAGAAGAAGAAAAGCCAGACAATGGGGTTACCATTTCTGGAATTCCTGCCACCGCTACTATTGAGGCAGGTGCAAAATTAGGTCCTGTTACAGGATCAGCTGAAGGTTTAGACGGTCTTGTATCTCTAAACATTACTAAAGACGGAGCTCCACTTGCTACACAGCCTTTAACTGGAACTTCTGCTACTTTCCCTTTTGAGTACACTGCTGTGGCTGCTGATGCAGGCAAAAACGTGGTATTCGAATTTACTGTAACAGATACAGACGGAGACGTAGCAAAAGCTACCCACGTATTGTCTGTAGGCGTTGAGCCAACTACCTTCCGTGTTTCTGGAAATATTACTTCCAACACTACTTGGGCAACAGGAAAAACGTATATTCTTGGAGGCAGAGTAACTGTAGTGTCAGGCGCTAAATTAACTATTCTAAAAGGAGTAGTGGTTAAGGGTGAAGCAGGAACAGGAGCAAACGCAACTGCTCTTTTAATTGCTAGAGGTGGACAAATTGACGCGCAAGGTACTGCTACCGAGCCAATCATCTTTACTTCTATAGCGGATGAGATTGCTCCAGGTCAAATTGCTTCTCCTAACTTGGATCCAACTTTGGAAGGTCTTTGGGGAGGTCTAATTGTATTGGGCAAAGCAAAAGGTTCTTTCAAGGCGGATGCTGAATCCATTCAAATTGAAGGTATCCCAGCAACAGATACCAATGGATTATATGGCGGTACTGCTGATGACGATAACTCTGGTGTCATTAAGTACGTCTCTATTCGTCACGGTGGTGCTAACATCGGTGAAGGTAACGAAATCAATGGCCTTACTTTAGGGGGCGTAGGTTCTAAAACTGTGATTGAGAACGTAGAAGTTGTAGGTAACCAAGACGATGGTATCGAGTGGTTTGGTGGAACAGTATCTGTAAAAAATGCCTTGGTATGGAATGCAGGTGATGATGCAATGGATACTGATCAGTCTTGGGCTGGTACTTTGGACAACTTCATCATTTTATGTGGAAAGAATACTGACCACGCTATGGAGATTGATGGACCTGAAGGTGCTTATAAGGCTGGTCATACGCTTAAAAATGGCTCTGTGAAAGGAATAAAAGAATCAGAAATGGCTGATTTTAGAGATGGGGCTAGAGGAACTTTTGAAAACCTTTACTTCTTCAATTTCGCATCCCCTGCTGATGCAGGTCGAGGAGATTTCACTTTCAATTCCTCGAAGAAGGATAAAACTCTAGCATCATTTGCTGATGGTTCATTAAAATTTGCAAAACTTGAAGCTACTTTAATTGACGGTGTTGCAGTTAGTGCAGTATTTAAAGATGGAACTTCTGCTTTTGCTTCTGCTGTGGCTATTAAAGAAAATACAGTAGGTGCT
>JAQCJI010000114.1 GCA_027593175.1 Bacteroidota bacterium
ACTGAATACAAAAAAACAGACCAACACGCAAAGTACGCCTGCCAGTTGCCAAAATTTATTTCCTCCAGTATCTCTTATCGCACCAATAGGGTTTTTCCCAGATTTTCTACCCAGGGCGATCTCATTGAATAACAAGGGTAGCCCGACCAACACCACGCACAGCACATATACAAAAACAAAAGCACCTCCACCATTCTCAGCGGTGAGGTACGGAAAGCGCCAAATATTACCAAGCCCAATTGCTGAACCTGCAGCAGCCATTATAAATCCTTTGGAGGAACCAAATTGACCTCTCTCCTCTGGTACTGAATTTATTGCCATAGTCTTCTGATTTTGGCCCAAAACCTATTTTTGGAATCCGCCCAAGTTAAGTTGTTTTGCCAGTATACTAATGCCCTCTCTGAAAGTTTTGGGTGAATAGCCCAGTTGGTTTATCGCTTTTTGGATCACAAAACCTGTCTTCATGGGTCTGCGGGCGGGTTGCGTAAACTGGGTGGAATCCGTGCGAACGATCAATTCTTTGTTTAACCCAAAGTAATCAGCCGTCTCTAGAGCCATTTGGTAAGGAGTCAAAAGATCCGAACCAGAGATATTAAAAACTCCCGTCGCCCCCTGCTCCGCAATCAATATACATCCCGCAGCCAAATCCTCTGCTAAAGTCGGTGTGCGTACCTGATCATCAACTACCCGGATTTGTTTCCCTGCCTCCAAGGATGCTTTAACCCATAGGATAATGTTGGGGCGACTCAAGTCATTGGCAAGACCATAAACCAAAACCGTTCGAGCAATCGCCCACTTCAGCCGGGAACATTTGATCAGCTCCTCCCCATCCAATTTACTTTGCCCGTAGTAATTAACTGGATCCGGCACCGCCTCCTCTTTATACGGATTTTGACCGTCTAATCCGGAGAAAATGAAGTCCGTAGATACAAAAATAAAGTGCGATTGAATTTTTTCCGCTGCCTCAACCAGGTACTTCGTCGCTAACACATTGGCTCGGTAACAGGCCTCTTGGTGCTTTTCACATTCGTCTACATGGGTCATTGCCGCCCCGTGAATAATGACCTCAGGGCGTACTAGTGACAAGGTATCCTCTACCTCCTTTTGGTTTTCGATGTCCAACATTTGATAAGTGTTCCCTGTCCCAGAGAGTCTACAAGGTCCTCTACCCGTAGCAATGACCTCCCATTGCTTGGTGGCCACAAGCTGCTCCACCAGCTTTTGACCGAGAAGACCATTGGCCCCGGTAATTAGAACTTTGGGCCTACTGAGCTGGGGAATAGACATAATGGAATTCTTTTTCTATTTTTTTTCGTGATATTCTTTCAACTGTAACCTTCATCAGTACAGGTTCCAAAGGAACTTCTCGAGCAGTTCTCTCCGCTGCAATCTTATCCAAGACCTCCAGACCTTGGATAACCTGGCCAAAGACCGTGTATTCAAAATCCAAGTGAGGAGTTCCACCCTGTTCTACATAGGCCTTAATTTGTTCAGGACTATAATCCTTGGTGAGTTTTAAGGTTAAGGTCTTGGCAATTTCATCTCTTTTGGAAAGCAAAAGCTGTGTCAAACTATCCATTTTACCTTCTTCAAAAAGTCGAGAATATTCCACCTTCATTTGTTTTTGGCTTTCCAGCTGCATAAACTGAAATACTGCCTTCTGTAGAGCAGGGAAATCTGTAGTCAATTCCAACGCATCATAAGTTCGCCCATGAACAATGAAAAACTGTGATCCGTTACTCCTCTTTTGCGGATTGATGCCATCCCCTTGCCTTGCCGCAGCAATCATCCCCTTGATATGTACATGGTTGGTTCTAATTTCTGCAGGAAGGGTAGGCCATTCAAGTGCCGGGAGCCCCTCCTTTCCATATACATCTCCACCTTGAACCATAAATCCTTGAATGACTCGGTGAAACTGAGTGGAATCAAATCTCCCATCTTCAGCCAAGGAAATAAAATTGGACTTGTGCTCGGGGGCATCATCAAATAGAATCGCCTTAATTTCTCCATGTCTGGTGGAAATAGTTACAACATAATCCTTGTCTTTGCCGCAAGCCCACAAGCTTAGAAAAGAAAGGCTAAATAATAAAATCCGCATTTTCTGGTTCATATCAATGAGGGGATTGTTTGATCTGTTCTAAAATAGTTTTTCCTCCCGCGTGTAGCACCTGCCTTGCCAATAATTCACCCAGTTGTTCTGCCTCTGAGAGTAATCCCTTAACTCCCAATACAATACGCTGCTGCCCATCCAAACTTAAAATTCCTCCTTTCAATTGAATTTGGTCGTCAGCAAGCCTTGCAAAGGCAAAAACAGGAATACTACACCCACCTTCCAACACCCGCAGATAGGCACGCTCTGCTTGTAAACAAAATGCTGTCTTCGGATCATTACAGGCCTGAATAATGGCTTGGCGTAGGGCTGGATCTAAACTGGTTGAAGCCTCAATGGCAATGGATCCTTGGCCTACAGCAGGAATAAACTGATCTAGGTCTAAATGTTCCACCACCAAATCCATATACCCCATGCGATAAACCCCAGCATACGCCAATAATAACGCATCACAAAGTCCCTCTTCCATTTTCCGAATTCGAGTTTGAAGGTTTCCACGTACCTCCACCGTTTTTACATGAGGGTAAAAATGCTTGAGGGTGGCTATTCTTCTGGTAGAGGATGTTCCAATAACCAATCCTTTACTGGCATCTGCTAAGGAAAGATCTTTCTGTGCAGATAAAAGCACATCCTGTGCTTGCTCTCGAACTGAAAATGCGATGAGCTCCAAACCTTTCCCCAATCTTGAGGGCATATCCTTTGCCGAATGCACGGCAATATCGATGCTTCCATCCAAAAGCTGATCCTCTAGCTCTTGGGTAAATACACCTTTGGAACCAATCTTTGAAATGGAAACATCCAAAACCTGATCTCCCTTGGTATCGATCGGAACAATCTCCGATTCCATACCCGCCTTATTTAGTAAGTCTGCAACATAGTGTGCCTGCCAATGGGCAAGTTTGCTTGCGCGCGTTCCAATTTTTACAATCCGATTATTCACTGTTTTTCACGCTTTAATGATTTCTTAACCACGCTATCCACCACAAATTTGATGATTTCGGCTACAATATTTATCCCTGTAGCCCCTTCTATTCCTTCCAATCCTGGAGAACTATTTACCTCCAAAATCAATGGGCCACGAGCAGATTGAAGCATGT
>JAQCJI010000050.1 GCA_027593175.1 Bacteroidota bacterium
AGTCAATCCTAAAGATTTGACTGTAATCCCTACAGGTAACATCGAGCAGACCCTTCAAGGTCGTGTTTCTGGTGTAACTGTAATTACCAACGGACAGCCAGGTACTTCTTCTATCATTCGTGTACGTGGTTTTGGTGCCTTCGGTGGTAACGAGCCCTTGTACATCGTCGATGGAGTACCTACTGTATCAACAGATTTCTTGAACCCAGATGACATCGAGTCTACCACAGTATTGAAAGATGCGGCTGCGGCCTCTATTTACGGTGCTCGTGCTGCTAACGGTGTAATCGTCTACACTACTAAGCGTGGTGCTAGAGACAAGAAGTTGCGTGTAGATTATAACGGTATGTACGGAACTACAGATCCAGGCACTGGTTTGGACATGCTTAACCCACAAGGCTATGCAAACATCACTTGGTTGGCTGAGAAAAACACAGCTGCCTTGCAAAACCGTGCTCCAGCTTATGGACACCCACAATTCGGTACAGGTGCTTCTCCAGTACTGCCTTACTATTTGAGTTCAATTAGTCAAAGCTCTACAGGAGCATTAGGCGTGCTTTCTGGTCAGCCAGGTCCATTGACGGCCGCTCAAATCGAACAGCAGCGTGAGTGGTATAATGTCAATCCTGCTGCAGGTACTATCCGTCAGTTGACCAGAGCCATGACTGGCGAAGGAACTGACTGGTATGCTGCTTTGACTCGATTTGCGCCACTTCAAAGACATTCTTTGGGCTTCAATGGGGGTTCTGAGACTTCTCGATTCTATATCGGTTTGGGTGTTCAGGACCAGTCTGGTATCATGATGGGTAACCAATTCAAAAGATATTCTTTGCGTGCGAACTCTGAATTTGATGTAACCAAGCGTATTCGTATCGGCCAAAATTTCCAGGGTACTTTTCGTCAAGTATTGGGTCAGCAAGGGGGAAGTGGCGGACGAGGTGTTTCTGATGATGAAAACGACATCCTTCAAGCATTCCGTATGCCATCCATCATTCCTATTTATGACGAGTTTGGTGGCTATGCAGGTACTGCTTCTAGAGGTTTCAACAATCCAAGAAATCCAGTTGCAAACCGTGATGGTCAGGAAAATAATAGAAGCTTCAATGCAAATGCCTTCGGTAACGTGTATGCGGAGTGGGACATCATCGATGACTTGACTTTCAGAACTTCAGCAGGTGGTCAGTACGACAACTACTATTCCTGGGGTTATACAAGACTTCAGTATGAAAACTCAGAAAATAACTCTGCGTTTAGATACGATGAAGGTGCGGGATTCTATTTCGGATGGACATTTACCAACACTTTATCCTATAAGAAGAAGATTAACAAGCATGACTTCAATGTCTTGTTAGGTCAAGAAGCTTTGAACTCAGGTGCCGGAAAAAATATAAGTGCTTTGGGTCAAAATCCGTTCTCTACTGACCCAGATTTCATCACGATTTCTAACTTACCAGTAGGAACGCGTCAAGTAAACTCTGGCCAATTCAAAGGAGTTAACTTCAACTCTTATTTTGGTCAGTTGCGTTACACCTTCGACGACAAGTATATTGTAAGTGCTGTAGTTCGTCGTGATGGTTCTTCTAGATTTGGTGCCAATGCGAGATACGGGGTATTCCCAGCATTCTCTGCTGCATGGAGAGTTTCATCCGAATCTTTCCTACAAGGTGCTACTTGGATCGATGATTTGAAGATCCGTGGTGGTTATGGTGAAATGGGTAACTCAAACAACGTAGATCCAAACAACCAGTTCTCATTATTTGCAGGTACCGTAGGAGCTTCTTCATACGATATCACAGGCTCTAACTCAGGTGCAATCATTGGTTTTCGAAGATCTCGTATCGGTAACCCGAACGCACAGTGGGAAACTGCTGTAACTCAGAACATTGGATTTGATGGTACCTTCTACAATGGTCGTTTGGATATTATCTTCGACTGGTGGAGAAAAGACACCAAGGACTTGTTGTTTACAGTTCCAATTCCTTTGACTGCAGGTAGCAACGCATCCCCTCCAGCGGTTAACATTGGAGAGATGTTGAACAGAGGTCTTGACCTTTTGGTTACTACTCGAGGTAACTTGACTTCTGACTTGACCTATGAATTGACTGTAACAGGTTCTACGTTGAAGAACGAGATCGTTTCGCTTGCTCCTGGCTTGAGCTTCATCACGTCTGTGAACCCTTCCTACAGAGGAATCCAGCCAATCCGTAACGCGGTAGGCCAGCCAATTTCTTCTTTCTTTGGATACAACACGCTTGGATTATTCAAAAATGCAGAAGATGTGTCCAAGCATGCTGCTCAAGATGGTAAGGCACCTGGTCGTTTCAAGTTTGAAGATGTAAATAAGGATGGTAAAATCTCTCCAGATGACCGTGTTTTCCTTGGAAACCCAGTGCCTGATTTCACAGGTGGTATGAACTTCACTGTAGGTTACAAATCATTTGATATCTCTGCTTACTTGTATACTTCTATTGGTAATGAAATCTGGAACCAGTCTCGTTGGTTCACTGACTTCAATCAGACCTTCGAAGGTGCTGCTAAATCAACGAGATTGCTTGAAGCATGGACTCCTCAAAACTTGGATGCAACCATTCCAATCGTAGAGCGTGTATCTAACTTCTCAAACGCTAACGTAGCCAACTCACATTACATTGAGGATGGATCTTATTTGAGATTGCAGAACTTGACCTTAGGTTACTCTGCTCCTGCTAGCGTATTGCAGAAGTTGAAGATGGAAAGATTGAGAGTGTTTGGTTCTGTCAACAACCTATTTACCTTGACTGGTTATGAAGGCTTGGATCCGGCAGTTGGTGGTGACGCTGACTTGACTTTTGGTATTGACGTAGGTAACTACCCAGTAACTAGAGGTTGGACTTTCGGTCTTAACTTGAGCTTCTAAGCTCAAACAATTTATTTCGAATCGAGTTATAGATATATAATTGATTAAACAAATGAAAAATTACAAATTAAAAATCGGTGCCCTACTTGCATCCGGAGCGATGCTAGTAGCTGTGAGTTGTAGCGATGAGTTCTTGGAAGTCCCGGCGGTTGGTCAATTGGCTGAAGCCCAGCTTGCTACTGTAGCTGGTCTAGATGCATCATTGATCGCGGCGTACTCTCAAGTAAACGGACGTGGCAACAGGTTAGGATCTCCATCCAACTGGGTGTGGGGTAGTATTAGAGGGGGAGAGGCCAACAAAGGTACTGACCCAGGTGACTTTTCGACGATTAACCCAATTCAGCGTTTTGAAAACGATGCTGCTGGAGGGCAAATGAACGCGAAGTACAACGTATGTTACGAAGGTATCGCACGTGCAAACAACGTGTTGAGACTGTTGACCAAAGCTGGTGCAGATGTGACTCCAAATGATCAGGCACGTCTTTCTGCGCAAGCTAGATTCTTGAGAGCGCATTTCTATTTTGAGCTTGCTCGTGACTACGACAAAACTCCTTATGTAGACGAATCTGTTGATTACGGTTCTGGTCTAGAGGCAGTAAAGAATGACAAACCGCTTTTTCCATTTATCATCGCGGATTTGGAATTTGCCATCTCTAAGCTTCCAGCTACTCAGCCTCAAGTAGGTCGAGTAAACGTATGGGCAGCAAAGACTTACTTGGCCAAAGTGTATATGTACACCAAGGAGTATACCAAAGCAAAAGCGTTATTTGATGACGTGATCGCAAATGGTGTGACTTCAAATGGATTGAAGTACGGTTTGGTGCCATTCTACGATGACATGTTCCGTGGCAAGAACGATAACCACCAGGAATCAATCTGGGCTTATCAGGCTGCTGCCAATACGGGTTCTGTAGCGAATGCCAACCCTGAGTTTGACTTGAACTTCCCTTACAACACCGGACCTGCTGGTCCAGGTAATTGCTGCGGATTCTTCCAGCCAAGCTTCACCTTTGTGAATGCATTCAGAACTAAGGATGGTCTTCCACTTTTGGATAAGTCGTACAACACTGGTGCAAACCAAGTGAAAAACGACATGGATATAGCTTCTGGCGCAGCCTTCACTCCAGATGCTGGTGAACTTGATCCTCGTTTGGATCATACTGTAGGTCGTAGAGGTATCCCTTATTTGGATTGGATGGATCACCCAGGTCAAGCTTGGATCCGTAACCAGCCAAATGCAGGTCCTTATTCTCCTAAGAAGTATGTATACGCGAAGTCTGAGAAAGGAACTTTCCAGGACAACTCTTCTTGGACTCCAGGTTATACCGGCATCAACTTCATGATTATTCGCTTTGCAGACGTGTTATTGCTTGCTGCTGAAGCTGAAATCGAAGTAGGTAGCTTGGAAAAAGCTCGTGAGTATGTGAACAGAGTTCGTACTAGAGCAATCAATTCTGAAATTAAGAGAAGTAATGATACTCTTGCTGCTAACTACAAGATCAGCACCTATACTGCAGCGTGGACAAGCAAAGATACTGCAAGACTAGCTGTACGTCACGAGCGTCTTCTAGAATTGGGTATGGAAGGTCACCGTTTCTATGATCTTCAGCGTTGGGGCACTGCGCAAGCTGAATTAGATTTCTACTTTGCTTACGATGGAGCTAAACTTGCTTCTGCCCTTGGTGGAGCAAAGTATTCCGATAAGTTCAAGTGGGTTCCAATCCCTCAAAATCAGATTGACCTTGTAGGAAATGATATCTTGGTGCAAAACCCAGGATTCTAATCCCTCAATACAATACGAGTACAAAGAGAAGGTCGAATGGCCTTCTCTTTTCTTTTGTTTACTATCCAATACTTTTTTTTCCAGTTGGGAAAATGTAATTTTCTACTTCTTATTTCCCCCTTTCTTGATGAGAATTCCATCCCTTCTTCTAGCTGTAGTACTTGGAGCGCATTTAGTATCTTGCCAACAGGAAAAAACCCTTTTTGAACTCAAATCTTCGGATGAGACGGGTATTTCGTTTACCAATGAGATCATAGAATCAGACAGCTTCAATATCCTTACCGACGAGTATATTTTTAATGGCGGGGGTGTGGCTTCTGCTGATTTTGATCATAATGGACTACCAGACCTCTTTTTTACAGGCAATCAAGTAGCCAACAGACTTTACCTGAATCAGGGCCAATTTTCATTTACCGATGTCTCCGAGGAGGCAGGAATTCTTGCAGCAGACAAGTGGTGTACGGGATCGGTTATCGTAGACATTAACCAAGACGGTTGGCCCGATATCTATGTGGCCACCGCCATGAAAAAAGGCCCTGGAGAGCGTAATAACTTACTTTTTATTAACCAAGGCAAAGATGCGGAAGGCAAAATAAGTTTTAAAGAAATGGCAAGCCAGTACTGCATCGCTGACTCAGGCAACTCCATGGGGGCCGCCTTTCTCGATTATGACTTGGACGGAGATTTAGATTTGTATGTCCTCAATAACGAGCAATTGGCAGCAAAGCCCACTAACTTTAGGGCAAAAGTGACTGATGGTTCTGCCATCAATAATGATTCTTTTTACAGAAATAACGGGAACGGGACCTTTACCAACGTGACGATTGAAGCGGGAATCACCTATGAGGGCTTTGGGTTAGGTCTAGCTATTGGAGATGTCAACAACGACGGCTGGCCAGATATCCACGTGAGCAACGATTACATCACCAACGACATTCTTTACATCAACAATCAAAACGGCACCTTCACGAATCAAACCAAGGATTTGTTGCGGCACCAGAGCCAATTTTCCATGGGCTCCGATATGGCCGATGTGAATAACGATGGACTTCCTGACCTCATTACCATCGACATGCTTGGTGAGGATAGCTACCGCAAAAAAACCACCATTGGCAAGAACGTCTACCAGACCTACCTCAACAACGAGGAGTTTGGCTACGAGTACCAGTACGTACGCAACATGCTGCACCTCAACAATGGTCCTGGCCTTCCATTCAGTGAGGTGGGAATGCTAGCAGGAGTGTACCAAACGGACTGGAGCTGGGCACCCTTGTTTGCCGATATGGACAACGATGGTAAACGAGATCTATTGATTACAAACGGATTTCCTCGTGATATTACAGACAAGGACTTTGCCAATTATCGAGCCGATGTGGGCAGTATTGCCTCTACACGGCAATTATTGGATTCGATCCCCATTGTAAAAATTCCAAACTATGCGTACAAGCACGCAGGCAACCTTTCCTTCCAAGATGTGGGCGAAGCATGGGGTCTCAATCAACCTTCCTTCTCCAATGGGGCGGTAATTTTGGATCTAGACTTGGATGGAGATTTGGATTATGTGGTCAACAACATCAATGACCCTGCCTTTGTATTTGAAAACAAGCTGAATCAACAAAAAAAGGCGCCTAGCTACCTTAGAATTAAACTTGAAAGCCCTAAAAACAACCCGCAGGGTTTGGGAGCAAAAGTCTGGGTAAAGTGGGGTAAAGGAAAGATGGCTTTCCAAGAATTGCAGGTGGTTAGAGGGTACATGTCTTCCACGGAGCCCATTGTCCATTTTGGCTTGGATTCTGCAAGAGTGGTGGAGGAACTTACCGTGAAGTGGCCAGATGGCAAAGTGCACAACCTCAAGCAAGTACCTGTCAACCAATTGCTCTCCTTGGCCTATAGCACTGCTAGTCCGGGAACCAAGACAGTTGCGGTGGAAGAGTTAGCTCCAGGAAATCAACTTTTTGAGGAAGTTTCTACCGCTCTAGGAATGGATTACATTCACCAAGAACAAGACAAGATCGATTACAACTTACAACGCACGCTCCCACACAAGCTTTCGCAGTTTGGACCAGCCCTCGCGGTAGGGGATCTTAATGGAGATGGGAGAGAAGATCTGGTGGTAGGTTCTTCGTCTGGGTTTTCACCCCTTTGGTACAGCCAAAATCAAGATGGAACCTTTACTCAAAAAGCACTGCTTCCTGCTGGAGAAAGCATTACCCAAGAAGTAACGGGTGTGCTCTTAGTAGATCTGGATAACGATGCAGATTTGGACTTATACCTGTTATCAGGCAGTGCTGAATTTGTACCTGGAGCTCCAGAATACCAGGATCGGGTGTATTTCAACGATGGAAAGGGAAACTTTAAGTTGGATCCGAGTTCTTCCATCGCGGTAGGCAACGGCTCGGTCGTGCGGGGTGCGGATTTCGATGGGGATGGGTTCATTGATGTATTTGTAGGAGGACGTGCTCCCATTGGGCAGTATCCGCTACCTGAGAAGTCTTTTCTTTTGAAAAACGAAAATGGAAAGTTGACTGATGTGACTAAATCCTGGATTCCTGAATTGGATAATCGAGGCATGCTCACCGATGCGCTTTGGTCTGATGTAAATCGAGATGGAAAGGTGGATTTAGTCGTGGTAGGAGAGTTGATGCCGATTACCCTATTCTTAAACACAGGGAAGCGCTTTGAATTAGCCAAGGCTACTGGCTTGGAAGGATCTAGCGGCTGGTGGAATAGCATCATCTCTGCCGACTTGGATCAGGATGGAGACACAGATTGGATAGTTGGCAATATCGGTAACAATAATCCATTTCATCCCTCTGCCGACCGACCTTACACCCTCTATGCCAAGGATTTTGATGCCAATGGCTCGGTAGATCCGGTGGCTTTTGCATTCTACAAAGATAAAATCGGCGGAGGCTACCAAGCCTTTCCTACCCATTTCTGGGACGATTTGATGGGTCAAAGCCCCCTCTTTAGACGAAAATTTGATCGCTACAAGCAATTTGCCTTGAGTACGGAACAGACCTTTTTTACCGAAGAGGAGAAGAAGGATGCGAAGACATTGATCGGAAACAGTGACCGCTCTGTTTGGGTAGAGAATCTAGGCAATGGAAAATTCACCTTGCACGAGCTTCCATGGCAAGCGCAAATTGCCCCTATGAATGGAATCGTAGCTGAAGATATCAATGGCGATGGGAATACAGACCTCGTGATGGTGGGAAATGATTATGGAAATGAGGTATTTATTGGCAGGCTGGATGCGGCACTGGGCTGGGTGTTTCTTGGAGATGGCAAAGGGGGCTTTGACCCTGTTTCTGCAAGGGAAAGTGGCTTTGTAGTTCCTGGTGATGCCAAATCCTTGGTCAAACTTGCGAAGAGTGGAGGGGAAGCCCTGTATGTTGCTTCTCAAAATAGATCCAAGCTCCTAGCCTTTTCGGCAAAGCAGCAGGAAACTAGGGTCTTGCAAGTTCCAGCTGATGCGTTGGCAGTGGAGTTGGTGCTAGCCAACGGCAAAAAACAGCGAATCGACACGAGCTATGGAGCGGGCTTTGGTTCGCAATCCAGCCGCACGATTCACTTGCCCAAAGGCGTAAAATCTGTTTCCCAGATCGATTACAAGGGCAATGTGAAAGTGCTGACGCTTCCTCCGGCTGCCAATTAACGGTACAATTCTCCAGGCTTTGCCTGGCTGATATCTTCCATTAGCTCGGCAACTTTGTCCGTCACCGCTTCGAAATAATGCCTCCCTTTTTCTGGGAAGGCTTTTTTTGGATTGCCTATTCCGGTATCCTCCGATACTTCAGACCACTTGCGCTCTGCCCAAGCCCATTTTTCACGAATGCCTCGGACAACTGATTTTTTTTCGGCTCCATCTCCAGCCTCGGCTAAGGGAGCTACTAATTCTGGATGCAGGTATTGAATCAAGGATGTTTCCATTTCGTCCGCATGGTCACCGCCTTCTTCAAAGTACTGGCTTTTGTCCAACGCCTGAAACCAGTTGCAAGTGAATAGCAACATGTCTGGGTACTTGAGTCCCAATTCCCGGAGCATGGGCTGAAAGTTATTCCCTCCATGGCTGTTGAGAATCAGTAATTTTTTCAATCCCTGACGCTGCAAAACGTCAATTAAATCTTGAAGGATCAGGAGCTGGGTACTGGGATTGAGGTTGAGATCTAGGTAGATGTCGGCCTGCCCGGTATTTACGCCAAAGGGAACGGTAGGCAGGACGACTACCTTATTTCCTTTTTCCCAGGCCTTCCGAGCACCTTCTGCAGCAATGGCATCGGCCTCATAGATATCTGTGCCGTAGGGAAGGTGGTAATTGTGTGCCTCAGTTGCTCCCCAGGGCAACACAGCTAGCTCATAGCGATAGGTTTTGAGGGACTTCCAGCTGGCTTCTTTTAAAATATAGGGTCTCATGGATTTGTTTTCAGATTTGGAGGAAAGGAAAGGATAATTCGGATCAAAAGTGATAATTTGTCTTCCAGATTCTAAAGTACAATCCATGTCGCAAAGAAGAAAGTTTATCAAGCAATCCTTGCTTGGATCAGCACTACTACTCCCTGGGATGGCTGCGCTAGAAAGCCAAGCCTCCCCATTGAAAAAATCCAGTGGGACGAAGCCACTTATCCTTTCTACTTGGAATCATGGCATTCCTGCCAATGCGGATGCCTGGGCCAAATTGAAGCAAACGGGCAGTATCCTGGATGCAGTGGAAGCTGGGGTTCGGAATACCGAGTTGGATATGGAAAACCTTTCCGTAGGACTCCAGGGACTGCCTGATCGAGAAGGGGTCACCACCTTGGACGCTTCCATCATGTGCGGAGATGGCTCTTGCGGTACCGTAGCCTTTATTAGACAGGTTAAGCATCCCATCTCCTTGGCTCGAGCGGTCATGGAAAAAACTCCACACGTGATGCTGGTAGGTGAAGGAGCTCGCCAGTTTGCAATCGCACAAGGCTTTCCCATGGAAGTGGAAAAATTGAGTCCGAATGCACAAAAAGAATACGATAAGTGGAAGGTAACTAGTCAATACAAGCCCATTATAAATATTGAAAATCATGATACCATCGGCATGATTGGCCTTGATGCTTCTGGGAAATTGGCAGGTAGCTGCACCACAAGTGGGCTAGCCTACAAAATGCATGGCAGGGTAGGAGATAGCCCAATTATTGGAGCAGGTCTATTTGTAGACGATGAGGTGGGGGCTGCCACAGCTACCGGATTGGGTGAGTCCATCATCCGTATTTGCGGAAGCTTTTTGATTGTAGAACTCATGCGTCAAGGGAGAAGCCCTCAAGAAGCCTGTGAGGAAGCAGTACTCAGGCTGGTGGCCAAAAACAAAAACATCAAAGACATCCAAGCCGGATTTCTCGCAATCAGCAAAGAAGGAGAAGTAGGGGCTTTTGCCGTACATCCTGGGTTCAATTATGCCCTGGCTACGGAATCTGGCAATGTGTTGGTGGATGCAGGTAGTCAGTTTAAGCAATGAGTAGCATCCTTTTAGAAGCTCCAGTATTTAATGTGCAGGCTGCTATGGAAGCCGCTCAGCAAGGGATTGACCGACTGGAATTGTGTGCCAACTTCCCTGAAGGTGGAGAAACCCCAAGTGCTGGGATGCTTCGCTTTTTGAAGTCCGAGCTTGATCTTCCCATTTTTGTCATGATTCGTCCTCGTGGCGGTGATTTTGTGTATTCCTCCAAGGAGCTCCTTGTCATGAAGCATGACATGCAGCTCTTGGCTGACCTTGGGGCTGATGGCTTTGTCTTTGGCGTATTAGATCCTCAGGGTGCTGTCAATGAATCCGCTTGCGAATTTCTACTTCGTGCGGCAGCCTCAAAGCCTTGCACCTTTCACAGAGCAATTGATGCTTCGGCAAATCTTCAAGAATCCCTGAAGCGAATTATGCAGCTGGGTTTTCAACGGGTGCTTACTTCTGGCGGTAAAAATTCGCTTAGTGAAGGGCTTGATCAGGTGGTTGAATTGCTGAATTTGGCAAAAGACCAACTGACTGTCATGCCAGGAGGGGGGCTAAAGCCTTCTCATGTCCCAATCTTGAAAGCAACGGGATACCTCAAAGAAATCCACGCTTCTTGCAAGTTGCCGAAAGCGAGTGGCAATCAGTTTTCGAAGCGGGACCTTTCATTTTCTTCCACAGCCTTAGACTTTTCGACCATTTTTGGGATAGATCCTGCAGTGGTAGAAGAATTCAAATCAGTCCTATAGATTGGCTATGAGACAGATTGGTATTTTCTATATTGTTCTTTTGACGGTAGTTTGGGGATGTGAACCTTTAACTGAGCGGAAGCAACCTCCTCCCAGCCTTTACCAGCTATCCCAATCAGACTTGAATCTTTCGGGTGAGCAGCTTGCCAAAGGATACTGCGCTGCCTGTCACCTGATGCCAGATCCAAGTGTTTTGGATAAGAAAACCTGGGCCAACTTGCTGCCCGATATGCGCAAGCGAATGGGTTTGTATTTGGAGGAGGATTTTGGTACCGCTATGCCCGAAGATGAAGGGGTTCCGGAAGGGATTTACTCCAAAGTTCCTTACATCACACATCAAAACTGGAAGAAGCTAGAAGCCTATTACTTAGAAAATGCACCGCTCACTCCATTGCCTCAAGCAAAAAAAGAACATCCTCAAGTAGGAATCCCTGGATTTAAGTTAGAGGAGCCTGACTTCCCAGTAGTCCGATCTAGCCTGACTACCTTGCTTCGCATTCATCCGCAAACGGGGGATTTGTGGGTAGGGCATCGTTTCAGGTCTATTTTTCGCTTGGACTCAAAGAATAAGTTTAGGCAACTCGATTCCTTGCCTACCCGCGTGGCTCCGGTGGATCTCATTTGGAACTCCCCATCTTCCTTTGACTTGATTTCCAGGGGAAAGATGGATCCATCCAATGACTCGATTGGACTTTTATCCACATTCAACTTGAAGGGTAGGAGTTGGGAAGAAATGCCTCGCATCGATCAGCTGATGCGGCCCATAGATATGGAAGTGGCCGATTGGAATGGAGACGGTAAAAAAGATTATGTGATCTGCCAATTTGGAAACCATGTTGGGAAGTTGAGCATTTTTTTAAGTAAGCCGAATGGGTTTACCGAGGTGATCTTGAAAAAGGATCCAGGTGCAAGGCGTTCCATTGCGGTGGATTACGATAAGGATGGGGATTTGGATCTGATGGTCTTATTTTCTCAAGCCAAGGAGGGAGTTTCGCTCTTTGAGAATTTGGGTAAAGGGGATTTTAAAGAGAAGCAGCTACTGGCATTTCATCCTGCCTTTGGATCCAGTGATTTTCGATTTGAAGACCTCAATAAGGATGGTGAGCCCGAAATCATTTTGGTAAACGGAGACAATGCTGACCAAAGTCAAATTTTCAAGTTCTACCACGGTCTCCGGATTTTTAAGCGTGATAGCAAAGGGAGCTATCAACAATCTTTTTTTTATCCCATGTATGGTGCCAGTGGGCTGGAGCTTGGAGATTTTGATCAAGATGGCTTCGTAGATATCGTGACGCTCTCCTTTTTCCCTGACCTACGGCAGGTGGACTACCAGCATGTCATTTACTTCAAGCAAAGTGCAGGTGGCAAGTTTACTCCATCGACCTTGAAGGACCAGGTAGAAGATCATTTCCTCACGCTCACCAAAGGGGATCTGGACTTAGATGGAGATGAAGATCTCATCCTAGGTACTTTTGCTTTTGATCAGTTGTACAAGGCGCCAGATCGCCCTTGGAGGCCATTTTTGGTCCTTAGAAATCAATTACGGTAGCGCGATCACTTGGACTGTTCTAGGGCGTGCTCCACATCCTGGAGAATATCTTCGTAATGTTCCAATCCTACAGAGAGCCGAATAAGGCCATCCGTGATCCCTACTTTCTGGCGTTCCTCAGCGCTAAGCTTACTATGGGTTGTGGAGGCAGGATGTGTGACGATACTTCTGCTATCGCCCAGATTGGTTGTGTTGGAGATCATTTGCAGCCGATCAATAAAGCGTTGTACTCTTGGCAGACCTCCTTTCAAAGTCAAGGTAATAATTCCTCCGCCTGCTTTCATTTGTTTGATTGCTAAGTCATATTGGAGGTGCGAGGGGAGAAAAGGGTAGTTAACGGTGTCGAGGTGGGGACAGCCCTCAAAATATCGAGCCACTTTTTCTGCATTTTCACAGTGCCGATCCATGCGAAGGGCTAGCGTTTCCATGCTTTTGGATAAGATCCATGCATTGAAGGGGGAGAGTGATGGGCCTGTATGACGGGTAAAAAATCGTACTTCCTCGATCAATTCTTTTTTTCCTAGGATCAATCCTCCTAGCACTCTTCCCTGTCCATCGATGTATTTGGTGGCACTATGGGTTACGAGATGGGCTCCCCATTTGGCTGGCTGCTGCAGGTAGGGGGTAGCAAAGCAATTGTCTACGACCAAGATAAGTCCATGAGCTCCAGCAAACTTTCCTGCCCAGTCCAGGTCGATGATTTCTAGCCCTGGATTAGATGGAGTTTCAAGGAAAAGCATTTTAGTGTTGGGCTGCAGCAGCTGCTCCCAATTTTTATAATCTGAAATATCTCCATAGGTGGAGGTAATGCCCCACTTGGGGAAAACGCGAGTTAATAGCTGGTGTGTCGAACCAAATAGCGATCGAGAAGCCAGGATATGGTCTCCTTGTTGCAAAAGAGAGGCAATGCTTCCAAACATGGCTGCCATACCCGAGGAGGTAGCTATGCCGTCGGCTGTACCTTCGGCACGGCAAACCTTTTCAATCAAGTCCGAAGAGTTGGGGTTGGAGTAGCGGGAATATATATTTCCTTGTATTTCTTCCGCAAACATAGCGCGCGCTTGTTCTGCCGATTCAAAGACAAAGCTAGAGCTGAGGTAGAGTGCAGAGGAGTGTTCCCGTTGGTTGGAACGCTGTTGAATGCGGATGGCATCGGTTTCGAAGTGTGACATATAGGTTCGAGTAAATTGAGCTCCGGGGACAATTTCTAAAGAAATTTCTCAAAGCAGTAGATGAACCAGAAAGAGGGGTAGAGTGAGTTACGCCAATTTATAGTTCCCGCTAAGGGTAGGTTTTGGCACCTTGCTCTACTGTGGAGCGGGTTGCCAGAGGGTCATTGAGCCTATTCTCTCGCCTCTTCTTTATAAAATAGTACCTGAAAGGTTACAAATTAATAAGGATAGAACCGTAATTCCAAATTCCCAAAAAATCAATCGTTGAATTGGGTCATTGTCTGTGCGATTCCCATCGTACAAAATCCCAGCGACATGGAGATGGCTTTGTCCATGATGGAGGGCAGTGCAGCCAGTTCCTCTTGGGTAAACCTGCCCAAAACGTAGTCTACCTGCCTTCCTTTGGGGAAATTGTCTCCAATACCCATGCGAAGGCGTGGATAGTCCTGTCCTCCGCATAGTTCTTCAATATTTTTGAGTCCATTGTGTCCTGCAGCACTTCCTTTTGGTCGCATCCGTAATTTTTCAAATGGGATGGCCACATCGTCTACGAGGACAAGGATGTTTTCTTTGGGGATAGTTAAGATTTTCATCCAGTAATTGACTGCCTTTCCACTTAAATTCATGTAGGTAGTTGGCTTGATCAGATGGATTGTCCTGCCTTTGTGTTTGAACTCACTTTTGAAGGCCAGGCGATCGATTTTCCAGGCCGCACTCTCTTTGTCCGCGAGACGGTCCAATGTAAGGAAACCAATATTATGTCGAGTCAATTCGTATTCGGGGCCAATATTCCCTAATCCGACCAATAAATAATTCATAAAATAAGGGTTCAACTGGGTAAAAATAAAAAATCCTGCTCGGTAAAGAGCAGGATTTCAAAAAGAGAAAAGAAAGAATTATTCTTCCTTCTTTCCGCGTAGTGCTCTTGGTATACTGATGGACACGATGGGGATATTGGGAGATGTCAAAATCTCAAATCCTTCAGCCTTTAACTCGCCTACCTTAAATGATTTTCCAAGGTCTAGGGTAGAAACATCAACTAAAATGAAATCAGGAAGAGTTTTGGTCAAACCTTTTACCTTTAATTTCCTTGTTTTAAACTCTATTTTACCTCCTTTGGCAATTCCTGGTGAGCTTCCTTCTACTCTAACTGGGATTTCAAATTTAATAGCCTTGTCGTCTGTGTAGGCTAGGAAGTCTGCATGAAGCAATACGTCACTCACTGGGTGAAACTGTGCTTCTTTCAAGACCGCTTTGATGATTCTACCTTCGATATTCAACTCAATTAGATGAACTTCTGGCGTGTAAATCAAGTCTCTGAAAAGGATTGCTGGGGAGTAGAAATGTACTTGATCAGGAATGCCTGGTCCATAAACTACGCAGGGAACATTGCCGGCATCTCTGATTTCATTCAAAGCAGCACTGTCGAGATTTGCTCTTTTAAACCCTATAATCTCTAGTGTTTTCATGTATTTGTATTTTAAAATTGGTTTTAAATAAATAAGGAACTGATGGAGGTGTGACCAGTCACTGCATGTATGGCCTTGCCAAACAATTCTCCTACACTTAGTACCTTGATTTTAGAAGATGGATGTTTTAATGGAATAGTGTCTGTAATAACTAGTTGCTCCAACATCGAATTTTCTATGTTTTCGTAAGCTTTTCCAGAAAGTACACCGTGAGTCACGATGGCTCGTACTGAATTAGCTCCCTTTTCCATGATGATTTGAGCAGCCTTACATAAGGTGCCTGCAGTATCCACCAAATCATCTACGAGAATCACATCCTTTCCTTCTACATCTCCAATCACCTGCATGGAAGCGATCTCGTTGGCTCTTTTTCTGTGCTTATCACAGACCACCATTTCTACTTCAAAGTGCTTTGCGAAAGACCTTGCTCTTCCAACACCCCCCATATCGGGAGCAGCGAAAATCATGTCATTTAAGCGAAGCATATTCAAATAGGGTGCAAATATAGCAGAACCATTTAAATGGTCCAATGGAATATCAAAAAAACCTTGGATTTGGCCTGCATGCAAGTCGCAAGCCATGATGCGGTCCGCCCCAGAAGAAGTCAGCATATTGGCAATAAGCTTGGCTGCAATGGATACGCGTGGTCTATCCTTTCGGTCCTGACGTGCATAGCCAAAGTAGGGAATCACCGCACATACTTTGTAGGCGCTGGCTCGCTTTGCAGCATCAATCATCAAGCACAATTCGAGCAAGTTATCACTCGGTGGGTTGGTGCTTTGAATGATGAATACCGTGCAACCACGAATCGATTCGTCAAAACTAGGTGACATTTCCCCATCACTGAATCTGGAAAGCGTTAGTTCTCCTAATTTTTTTCCATAGCTTTTAGCAATTTTTTGTGCCAATTCTGTGCTGTTGGAGCCTGCAAAGATTTTTACCTCGGACATAGGAATCAAGGGATTGTGAAAGATGAGAAAGAAAAGGGAAAGTATACAAAAGTAATGATTTTGGAGAAATGATTGGCCTTCCGACACTGCTCTTCTTTGAAAAAAATTAAGAAGTTTTTAGGGCTTAATCTTTGGAGTAGGATTCGTGGATTTAACAAGCATTTCCATTTGAAAAACAATTCATTGGGCTATTTTTCCGATCCTGTAATATTTAGTTTACTCGACAATTTTTCCAGTCAATTCCAAATCAAAGGATTAAATTAGACAGGTAATAGCTACACATTTCATGAAAAAATTATTTCTTATTTTCTTAAAGGCCTTGCTTGTGCCCATTACTTTGGTGGCCCAGACCATACCTACACCTAAGGAGCACTTTGGTTTTTCGATCGGTGAACCCTATATGCTGGCTAATTTTTCTCAAACAGAAGCCTACTTCAAAAAAGTGGCTGCGCTTTCGGATCGAGTGGAGTACCGAAGCATCGGGCAAACTGAGTTTGGGCGGGAGCAACCACTCTTAGTGATTACGGCACCTAAAAATTTCCCTGACTTAGCACGCTACCAAGAAATTTCTAGAAAGTTGGGAAGAGCAGAAATTTCTGAAACAGAAGCTCAGGATCTCTCAAGTCGAGGTAAACCCATCGTTTGGATTGATGGCGGGTTGCATGCCAGTGAGGTGGTTGGAGCACAGCAGTTGATTGAGACCTTGTATGAACTGGCTTCAAAAAATGATGTGGAAACACTTCGAATTTTGGATGAGGTCATCATTCTATTGGTACACGTTAATCCAGATGGCATGGAGATCATGTCTGATTGGTATATGCGCCCAGAAGACAAGGCTAAACGCAATAAGAATATCCCTGTCCTGTATCAAAAGTATGTGGGACATGACAATAACCGAGATTTCTTCATGAATAACATGAAGGAGTCCACCAATATTTCCTTGCAGCAATATGTGGAGTGGATGCCTCAAATTATTTACAACCACCACCAATCTGGGCCTGCAGGTACTGTCGTGGCGGGACCTCCCTACCGGGATCCATTCAACCATGTCTTTGATCCTTTAATTATCACCAGCTTAGATGCGGTAGGAGCGGCCATGGCCAATCGTTTACACCAAGAAGAAAAGCCTGGCTTTGCTCGCTTGGATGGATCGGTATTTTCTACCTGGTGGAACGGTGGACTTAGAACCACTCCGTACTACCACAACATGATCGGTATTCTTACCGAGATCGTGGGAGATCCTTCACCTTATTCTATTCCCTTGGTTCCCGATCGTTTGATTCCCGACAATGGCAATCCATTTCCAGTAACGCCTGGACCATGGCCTTTCCGCCGTTCCATCGAGTACTCTGTTTCCATGAATTATGCGATATTCAATCATGCCGTCAGACATGGAGATGAGTTACTCTATAACTTCTATTTGATGGGAAAAAAATCCATCGAGAGGGGAAATAAGGATACCTGGACCCGCTATCCTAAATATGCACAAGCTATTCAAAATTCCTTTGAGGCCAGTAAGGGTAAGCCCGCACGCGACGATCCTGAAGAGGCCTATTTCGGAAATAGATCAGGCATCCCTTTAGCTTTTTACGACTCGGTCTATGCAGATCCTGAAAAGCGAGATCCCCGAGGATACGTCTTGTCTGCCGACCAGGCGGATTTTCCAACGGCCGTCAAGTTTTTGAATGCCTTGATTAAGTCTGGTATTTTGGTGCATCGGGCTACAAGTGATTTTACTGTAGGAGGAAAGAATTATCCAAAGGGTTCCTATATCGTCAAGACGGCTCAGGCATTCCGTCCTCACGTGATCGATATGTTTGAGCCTCAGGATCACCCGAATGATTTCCAGTATCCCGGGGGACCTCCTGTACGTCCTTACGATGCTGCAGGCTGGACGCTAGCCTTCCAAATGGGGATTGAGGCAGATCGAATCATGGAGGGCTTTGATGGTCCTTTTGAGGCGGTTAATTACGGTCAATTGCTTAGCCCAGAGGCTTCTTTGTTGCCGGCCTCAGCTTCAGGTTATGTTCTTGATCCTCGCGTGAACGATTCCTTTACAGCGGTCAATGATTTGTTAAAGGGAAAGGTGAAAGTATACCGAACACAAACCGCCTCTGGATCTATTCCAGCAGGTGCTTTTTATGTTCCCGCTGCAGGCAAAAAAATACTTGAACTAGCAGTTCGAAACTATGGATTGAAGCCCTCTGCAGCAAAAGGAATGCCTTCAGGGGTAAAAGAAATTAAGCCGGCACGGGTTGGTTTGTACGATTATTATGGAGGTTCCATGCCTTCGGGTTGGACCAGATGGATTATGGAACAGTTTCACTTCGATTTTGTACAGGTATTTCCGATGGAGATTGATAGGGGCAACTTGGCTGAAAAGTACGATGTACTATTGTTCATAGGTCCTGGTATGCCTGGTGTTGCTGGAGGCTACGGGGCAGGGGCGCAACCCAAAAAGGAAGAGATTCCAACCATCTACCATGGCATGCTGGGTAGGCTCACTGTAGACAAGTCAATTCCGCAACTGAAGGGATTCCTTGAAGGTGGTGGGCAAATCCTGACGGTGGGAGCGGCCACCTCTTTAGCCAGCCATTTAGGGCTACCTGTTTCTAACGCCTTAGTGGAGATAGTGAATGGAAGGGAAAGGGCACTTACTGGTGAAAAGTACTACATCCCAGGTAGTGTGTTAGAAATGCAAGTAGATGCTGCTGCTCCAATTAATTTTGGGATGGGAGCGGAAGCAGATATTATGTTTTCAAATAGCCCTGTATTTCGTCTAGCACCTGAAGCGGTAAGTTTAGGAGTAAAGCCTTTGGCTTGGTTTGGGACACCACCACCCCTTCGAAGTGGTTGGGCTTGGGGACAAAATTACTTGAAGCGGGGAGTTACTGCTTTTGAGGCGCAAATAGGAAAAGGGAAGTTGTACGCCTTTGGTCCGGAGATCACCTTCCGTGGACAGGCTCATGGAACTTTCAAAATGCTCTTCAATGGCCTTTACAAGTAAGGTTTAAAAAACTGTCCTAAGGAAATGAGGTGAAGCAACAAAAAAACCTCCCGAAAGGGAGGCTTTTTTGTTGACCGACTAGGGCTCGAACCTAGACTCTTCTGAACCAAAATCAGACGTGTTGCCAGTTACACCATCGGACAGTCACCCAAAATTGGGAAGACAAAAGTAGAAAAATTTTCTACAACAAAATTAGAA